>NZ_JAALED010000230.1:0-6101 GCF_014145155.1 Dietzia sp. B19
TCCCGCCCGGGTGCGCCCCGCTCAGCCCCGCCAGGGCGCGATCGGGTTGCCCTGCCAGCGGGTGCCCGGGGGGATACGGTCGCCGCGCATGACGAGCGACGCCGGGCCCACGGTGGAGCCGTCGCCGATCGAGGACGCCGGGAGGGTCACACAGTGGCAGCCCAGGGTCGCGCCGTCGGCCATGTCCACCCGGTCGATCTGCATGATGCGGTCGTGGAACAGGTGGGTCTGCACCACGCAGCCGCGGTTGACGGTGACGGCGTCGCCCAGGGAGACCAGGTCGGCCTCGGGGAGCCAGTAGGACTCGCACCACACACCCCGGCCGATGCGCGACCCGAGCAGCCGCAGCATGACGGTGAGGATCGGGGTGCCGGAGGCGGGGCGGGCCATCCAGGGCGCGGCGAGGAGTTCGACGAACGAGTCGGCGACCTCGTTGCGCCACACGAAGGAGGACCACAGGGGTTGTTCGCCCGCGCGGATCCTGCCCACCAGGAGCCACTTGGCCAGCACCGAGACGAACAGGGCCACGAGTCCGGCGTACGCGAGGGTGACCCCGGAGGCCAGCGCCGCGACGCCGAAGCCCCATTCCCGGTGGATCTCCTGCATCACGACCAGGACGCTGACCAGCAGCAGGAACGAGAGCCACACGGGGACCAGGCGCAGGGTCTCCCAGGCGCCGCGGGCCACCTTGAGGCGCCGGGGCGGCTGGTAGGTGCGCACATCGCTCTCGCCGTCGGTCACGGCCCTGGGCAATTTCTGCGGCGGTGAACCGAGCCACGAGGTGCCCTTCTTGGCCTTCTGCGGCGCGGAGGACAGCACGGCGACCAGCCCGCGCGCGGGGACCTTGCGGCCGGCGGACGCGATTCCGGAGTTGCCCAGGAACGCGCGTTTGCCGACCTGCGCCTGCTCCAACCGCATCCAGCCCGATCCCAGTTCGTACGGCGCGACCATCGTGTCGTCGGCGAGGAACGCCCCGTCCCGGACGGTGGTGAGCGAGGGGATGAGCAGGACGGTCGAGGCCTCCACGTCCTTGCCGATCCGCGCGCCCAGCGCCCGGAGCCACATCGGGGTGAGCATCGAGGCGTAGAGCGGGTACAGCCAGTTCCGCGAGGCGTCCATGATGCGCTCGCTGCACCAGGCCTGCCACGCGATGCGCGAGTGAACCGGGTGGAACCCCTCCTCGAGGCCCACCGAGAGCGCACGGACCGACACCAGCGTGAGCGCGGCGAACAACGCGAGCGCGAGCAGCGTCCCGGGGACCGACCACAGGGTGGTACTCAGGAACAGCTGGCCGGGGGTCGTGGCGTCCCGCGCCCCCCAGGCCACCACCGCGAGTCCGGCGGCCAGGGCGAGTAGCGGCATCGCGCCGAGGGCCACCGCCGAGAGCTGGTAGATCACGCTCCACACGCGACTGCGGGGTGCGGGTTCGGCCGGCCAGCTCGAGCCCCGCTTGCCCCGCTTGAGGGCGGGTGAGCCCGCGTAGCGCTTCCCGGCCTTGACGGTGCCCACCACGGCGGACCCGATCTCCACGTGCGCGCCGCTGCCGACCACCGCGCCGGGCAGCAGTGTGGACCGGGCTCCCACCACCGCGTTCTCGCCGATCGCCACGGCTCCGATGTGCAGGACGTCGCCGTCGATCCAGTGCCCGGCCAGGTCGACCTCGGGCTCGATGGAGGCCCCGTCGCCCACGGTCAGCAGCCCGGTGACGGGGGGCAGGGTGTGCATGTCCACGCCGTGGCCGATCGACGCGCCGAGAAGCCGCGCGAACGGTGTGAGCCAGCCGGCGCCCTCGAGGTTGGCGACGCCGGAGGCCTCGACCAGCCGTTCGGCCGCCCAGAGGCGAAGGTGGACCGAGCCGCCCCGCGGATAGGTGCCTGGGGTGACCCCGGCCATGAGGACCCGGCAGAGGAGCCCCGTCACCACCGTGCGGCCCGCGGGCAACAGCAGCAACACCGCGAGGATCCCGAGCACCCACCACGAGACCGGGCGCGCCCAGGGGATTCCCACGGAGGCGGCGACGTTGTTGGCGATCCCCAGCCAGGTGAGCCACTGCAGCCCCGTGACCGTCAGCAGCGGGAGGGTCGCCAGGACCTGCACCACCTGCGCACCGCGGCCGACCGGTCTGACGTGTCGCGGTTCCACCGTGGCCACCGGCTCGAGCTCGTCGAGGTATCCCGCGAAGTCGCCCAGGCGCGGGCGGTCGTAGATGTCCCCCACGGTGACGCCGGGGAAGCGCTCCCGGACCGCCACCACCACGTGGGCGGCGGCGAGCGAGCCCCCTCCCAGTGCGAAGAAGTCCTCGTCCACCCCGGAGACGTCGGCACCGAGGGCCGAGGACCACAGTTCGGCCACCCACGCGTCGGTGCCGTCCAGCTCGGTCTCGGCGGCCGAGGTCTGTGCGAGGGGCCACGGCAGGGCCGCGCGGTCGACCTTCCCCGAGGTGCGGGTGGGCAACTCGTCGACGAGGGTCAGCCGGGGGACCACACCCGCCGGCAGGCGGTCGCGCAGGATCCCGGCGGCGTCGGCGAGGTCGAAGCCCACGGGGTCGTCGGCCACGAGATAGGCCACCAGCACGGACTGGCCCGCGTCGGTCTTCTTGACCGCGGCGGCTCCCGCGCTCACGCCGGGCAGGGCGGACACGGCGGTGTCGACCTCACCCAGCTCGAGACGGCGTCCACCGATCTTGACCTGGTCGTCCACGCGGCCGGTGAAGTACAGGCCGTCGGCCTCGAGGCGCACGACGTCGCCGGACCGGTAGGCGCGCTCCCACCCGAGGGTCTCCATGGGCGCGTACTTCTCGGCGTCCCTGTCCGGGTCGAGGTATCGGGCCAGTCCGACGCCACCGATCACCAGCTCGCCGGACTCGCCGTAGCCGACAGGCAGTCCCGTGGCGTCGACCACGGCCAGGTCCCATCCGTCCAGCGGCAGGCCGATCGAGACCTCACCCCTGCCGTCCAGCTGCGCCGCGCACGCCACCACGGTGGCCTCGGTCGGCCCGTAGGTGTTCCAGACCTCCCGGCCGTCTCCCGCGAGTCGCGCGGCGAGCTCGGGCGGGCAGGCCTCGCCGCCGAGGATCACCAGGCGGATGTCGGCGAGCATCTCCTCCGGCCATATCGAGGCCAGGGTCGGGACGGTGGAGATCACCGTGATCCCGCGGTCGCGCAGCCACGGGCCCAGGTCGAGCCCGGACTTGACGATCGACCGGGGCGCGGGCACCAGGCACGCCCCGTGTGCCCAGGCCAACCACATCTCCTCGCAGGAGGCGTCGAACGCCACGGACAACCCCGCCAGCACCCGGTCGCCCGGGCCGAGCGGGGCGCCGGTGAGGAAGATCCGCGATTCGGCGTCCACGAACGCGGCCGCGCTGCGGTGGGTCACCGCCACACCCTTCGGCAGGCCGGTGGTGCCGGAGGTGAAGATGATCCAGCAGTCGTCGTCGACGGTGGGGGCCCGGTGTCGCGACGGGTCGGCCGGACGTCCGGGGTCGGTGACCCGCATCCCCTGGGCGGTGTAGACGGCCGCCACCTGCGCCTGCCCGAACACCAGCTCGGCGCGGTCGGCCGGATCGTCCACGTCCACGGGGACGTACGCCGCCCCGGCGGCGAGGGTCGACAGGATCGCCAGGTACAACTCGACGCCGCCGGAGGGCATGTGGATGCCCACCCGGTCGCCCGCCCCGACCCCCTGCTGCTGCATCCAGCGCGCCGAGGTGTGGATCTCCTCCCACACCTCGCGGTAGCTCAACACGCGCGCTCCGTCGTCGAGGCACGGGGCGTCCGGGTGACCCTGGGCCGCGGAGCCCAGAACGTCCAGCAATGTCCGGGGGCTCGGGGCCTGTGAGCTGCGAAGATACTGCTCAGGGATGGTGTGCACGTGCGGATGCTATCCCGGCCGGGTGAACTTCCCCCCACAGCGTGGGTGGAACTGGTTCTATTAACTCATGTCAGAATCTCTCCAGGGCAAGACCGTCGTGATCGTGGGAGCGGGGCCCGGTTTCGGGCGGACCCTCGCCCTGCGGGCAGCCGAACAGGGGGCGACCGTCGTCGTGGCCGCCCGCACCGCCTCCCGGCTCGACAGGATCGTCGACGAGGTCCGTGCCGCCGGTGGCACCGCGATCGCCGCCGCGGTGGACGCCACGGAGGCCGACTCCGTGCGGGCGTTGCGCGAGACCGTCGCCCAGCACACCGATGCGGTCCACGGCCTGGTCTACAGCGCGTTCGCCGTACCCAGCATGAAGCCGCTGGCCCAGACCGACCACGAGCAGATCTCGCGGGGGATCGACCTCTCGGTCCTCGGCGCGCTCCGCACCACCCAGGAGTTCACCCCGTTGCTCGAGGCGGGCGCGGAGACCCCGGACGCGGAGCAGATCGACGCCGCGCCCGCGAGCAGCTCCGTGGTGATGATGGCCTCGGCCGTCATCCACCATTCCCGCGAGCGCTACGCCGGCTACAAGATCGCCAAGACCGCCCTCGTCGCGCTGGGGCATTCCCTGGCCACAGAGCTCGGACCGCGTGGGATCCGCGTCAACACCGTGGCGCCCGGGTACATCTACGGCGAGACCCTCAAGGGGTACTTCGAACACCTGGCGGGCAAGTACGGCGGGACCGTGGAGGACGTCTACGCCCACACCGCCGAGAAGATGGACCTGCGCCGCCTGCCCGGCGAGCGCGAGATCGTCGACCCGGTGGTGTTCCTGCTCTCGGACGCCGCGTCGGCGATCACCGGCCAGACCCTCACCGTGGACTGCGGCGAGTTCCACACCTGAGGCGAGTTCCACACCTGAGTCCGCGCCCGCTCCCGCGTCCCCACCCCGAGGCGCGGTTCAAGTTCGGATTCGGGGTCCGTCCCGGATGTGGTGGACGCTGCGGGGGAGGAGACTGGAGGTCATCGGGGAGAGGTCCCCGGCCACCAATTTCCGACGACGACGAGGTGACACGTCATGACCTACCCTTCAGACTCCCAGCCCAGGCGACTGACCAGGTCCGAGGACCGCTGGATCGGGGGCGTGTGCGGCGGACTGGCCGACTACTTCGGGCTGGACCCGGTGTTGGTCCGCGTCCTGTTCGTGGCTTCGCTGCTGCTGCCCGGGCCGCAGGTGCTGCTCTACGTGATCCTGTGGTTCGTCATGCCTGACGCCCGCGCCTGAGGAGGCCATGGCAGGCTGAGCGCATGAGCACTCCAGACACCTCGGCCGCGCCCGGTCAGTACTCCTCCGTCCGCATCGAGAAGGGGGTCCGGGACCCGTTCGTCGCGCAGGTGACGCTGATCGGGCCCGGCCCCCACAACGGTATGGGGCCCGACTTCTGGGCGGAGATGCCCCGTGTGATGGCGGAACTCGACGCCGATCCGGAGGTCCGCGCCGCCGTCATCGCCGGTGAGGGCCGGAACTTCTCCTACGGGTTGGATCTGATGGCGATGATGCCGCAGTTCATGGACTTCCTGCCCCAGGACAAGACCCCGGACGCCTCTCGTAACGAGCGGATCCTGGACTTCGTGGAGAACATGCGCCGCGCCATCGACTCGGTGGCGTCGGCCAAGACCCCGACTGTCGCGGCGGTCCAGGGCCGCTGCATCGGGGGCGCCGTGGACCTGATCTCCGCGTGCGACGTCCGCCACGGTGCCGCCGATTCCTCCTACTCGATCCGCGAGGTCAAGGTGGGGATCGTGGCCGACATGGGGTCGCTCGCGCGGCTGCCCCACATCATCGGCCAGGGGCTCACCCGGGAGCTCGCCCTGACCGGACGGGACATCGACGCGGAGACCGCCCTGCGCTACGGGCTGGTCACCCACGTGGCCGAGGACGCCGCCGGCGTGTTGGACTCGGCCCACGCCACCGCCGCCGAGATCGCGGGCAACCCCCCGCTCGTCGTCCGCGGGACCCGCGAGGTGTTGAACCGCGGCATCGAGGGACAGATCTACGAGAACAACCGCTACGTGGCCACGTGGAACGCGGGCTTCCTCGCCTCCGCCGACATGATGGAGGCCATCTCGGCGACGCTGGAGAAGCGCGAGGCCAGGTTCGCCGGCCGCTGAGTCCCGGCGCAGACCGCCCGGCACACCCGGCCTCCTGCATCGACAAGAGCGTTCCGCACACCCGCCTC
>NZ_JAALED010000230.1:6150-7005 GCF_014145155.1 Dietzia sp. B19
GCGTCGTTGTGGAACGGGATGCGGCGGGCCGGGGTCAGCCGCGGTTGGGCTCGGCCTTCTCCTCGGGATGCGTGCCGTAGTTCTCGATCCCCTCGGCCACGAGCTTCTCGCCGTGGGCCTTGTCCCGCCACTCGCCGGGGGTGACGTGCTTGCCCGGCTCGAGGTCCTTGTAGTGGAGGAAGAAGTGCTCGATCGCCTTGAGCTCGTACTCCGGGACGTCGTTCACGTCCTGGATGTGCTCCCACCGCGGGTCCAGGGCCGGCACGCACAGCAGCTTGTCGTCGCCGCCGGCCTCGTCCGACATCGTGTAGACGCCCACGACGCGGGAGTTGACGATCACGCCGGGGTACACCGACTCGTCGAGCAGGACCAGCGCGTCGCACGGGTCGCCGTCGTCGGCCAGGGTGTGGTCGATGTAGCCGTAGTCGGCCGGGTAGCCCATCGAGGTGAACAGGAACCGGTCGAGGTAGATCTTCCCGGTCTCGTGGTGGATCTCGTACTTGTTGCGCGAGCCCTTGGGGATCTCGATGGTCACTTCGACGGACACTGGCGTACCTCGCTGATCGGCGTTCTCGGGACCCCGGACGCGCGCCCGGGAATTCGCGTCGAGTGTAGTAGGCCGGTGCGGCACCGGGGGCGCTCGTCATCAGGTCGCCCGCTAGCGTGGGTGGTTGATGGCCGCTGCCCGGTCGGGTGCGGGGTGAGGCGAGTCCGGGAGGGTGGGGGTCGGTGACCGAACGGCGCGTGTGGCGGGGGCGGGGCCCGGCGTGGCGGATCGGGGTCGTCCTCGTCACCGTCGCGCTGCTGGTGGCGGGCCTCGTGGTGGCGGCACTCCTCACCGATGTCGAGGGGGAG
>NZ_JAALED010000231.1:0-4758 GCF_014145155.1 Dietzia sp. B19
CCCGCCGCCGCCACGCTCGCCCGCCGGCTGGCCCGCGGCCCCCGCCGCGCGCTGGAACTCACCAAGAAGTCGGTCACCGGGGCCACACTCGCCGAGCTGGACGCCGCGCTGGCCCGCGAGCACGAGGGACAGTGCGAGCTCCTGGTGTCCGACGACTTCGCCGAAGGGGTCGCCTCGATCCTCGAGAAGAGACGCCCCGAATTCTCCTGACCCGGTCCTCCACCCTCACCGCCCACGAAAGGCCGAATCATGACCACCGCCACCATGGACCCCGTCGCGGAACTCCACGCCGCCCGTCGCAACCACTGGAACACGTGGGTGGCCACCCACGCCGAGATGAACCCCGACGGCGAGGCGCTGCGCTACCTCGGCCAGACCACCACCTGGTCGCAGCTACACGAGCGCAGCGGTCTCTTCGCCGACGCGCTGGCCCGTCGTGGGGTCGCCAGGGGTGATCGGGTCATGCTGATCACCCTCAACAACCCGGAGTTCGTCGAGGCGGTGCTCGGCATCAACCGGTTGGGTGCCATCGCGGTGCCGGTGAACTTCCGCCTCACCCCGGCCGAGCTGGCCTACCTGGTGAGCGACTGCGCGCCGAAGGTCGTCGTCACCGACGCCCTGCTCGCCCCGCTCGTCGGGGCGATCCGTGCCCAGGGTGAGGAGCCGGGTGACCACATCGTCATCGGGGGCGAGTCCGGAACGGAGGACCAGACCACCTTCGCCGACGCGCTGGCCGAGGAGGGCGAACCGCATCCGCCGGTCGACGTCCCGGAGGACTCCACCGCCCTCATCATGTACACCTCGGGCACCACGGGTCGGCCCAAGGGCGCGATGCTCTCCTACGAGAACCTCACCGCCCAGTCCCTGACCTGTATCCGGGTGTTCCGGCTCTTCGACGAGGAGGGGCGCGCACTGTGCGCGGCCCCGATGTTCCACATCGCGGCGCTCGGTTCGATCGCCCCGAGTCTCCAGCTCGGCGGCGTCACGGTGGTCCACCCCCTGCAGGCCTTCGACCCGTCCGCCCTGCTCGACACCCTCGAGGCGGAGCGGATCACCAGCGTCTTCCTCGTGCCGGTGCAGTGGCAGGCCGTCTGCGCCGAGCAGAAGGCCCGCCCGCGGACGCTCGTGCTGCGCAACATCTCGTGGGGTGCGGCCCCGTCCACGGACACGATCCTGCGCGCCATGTCCGAGACGTTCCCGGACGCCCTCAACTGCGCGGTGTTCGGCCAGACCGAGATGAGCCCCATCACCTGTGCGCTCGACGGTGACGACGCGATCCGCAAGCTCGGGTCGGTCGGCAAGGTCATCCCCACCCTGCAGGCCCGTGTGATCGACGCGTTCGGGGAGCCGGTCGGTCCCGGCGAGGTGGGCGAGATCGTCTACCGCGGACCCACCACCATGTCCGGCTACTGGAACAAGCCCGCGGAGACCGCGGAGGCCTTCGAGGGTGGCTGGTTCCACTCCGGTGACCTGGTCCGGATGGACGACGAGGGCTTCGTCTACGTCGTGGACCGCAAGAAGGACATGATCATCTCCGGCGGTGAGAACATATACTGCGCCGAGGTCGAGAACGTCATCGCCGGCCACCCCCGGATCCGTGAGGTCGCGGTGATCGGTCGCAAGGACGAGAAGTGGGGCGAGGTGCCCGTCGCGGTGGTCGCCCAGCACGAGGAGGAGGGCCGCGCGGACATCACCCTCGACGAGCTGACCGGGTGGCTGCGCGACAAACTGGCCGGCTTCAAGCTGCCCAAGCACCTCGTGCACGTGGAGGAGCTGCCGCGCAACGCCAGCGGCAAGGTGGTCAAGGGCGCGCTCCGCTCGGAGCACGGCTCCACGGGTGTCTGACCCGGCGGCCGAGTCGACGTCGGAACCCGGATACCACTGACATGGTCTTCCAACTCCCCGCGGGCCGAGGCCCGGTGGTCGATCTGGCGGGTCAGGTCGGATCGCTGGTCGGCTACTCGGTGTTCACCCTGCTGAGCTGCGTGCGCACGGTCGCCACGGGGCGGCTCTCGCTCGCCGAGACCCGCGACCAGGCCCTGTTCGTCGCCCGGGTGTGCTCGGTGCCGGCGCTGCTGCTGATGCTGCCGGTCGGCGTGCTCGTCGCCGTGTCGGTGGGGGAGTTGGCGGGAAGACTGGGGGCGGCCGGCTACGCCGGCGCCGTCGTGGCCTTCGTCGTGGTGGGGCAGGCGTCGGCGCTGGTCTGCGCGCTCATGCTGGCCGGGGTGGGCGGGTCGGCCATCTGCGCTGACCTGGGCTCCCGCACCATCCGCGAGGAGGTCGAGGCCATGGAGGTCATGGGGATCGACGTGATCGAGCGGCTCGTGGTGCCCCGCGTCATCGCGACCGTGCTGGTCTCCCTGGTGATGTGCGCCCTGGTCACCGCGATGGGTGTGACCGCGTGTCTGATCTATCAGGTGTACGGCCAGGGGGAGTCGGCCGGGGCGTTCCTGTCCACGCTCAGCGCGTACGGCCGCCCGTCCGACCTGTGGATGGCGATGGCCAAGTCGGTCGCGTTCGCCGTGGTCTCCGCCCTGATCGCGACGTTCAAGGGACTGCACGCCAGCGGCGGGTCGAGCGGTGTCGCGGACGCGGTCAACGAGACGGTGGTCCTGGCCTTCGTCACCGTGTTCGTGATCAACACCGTCCTGTCGGCGGTCTACGGGCTCGTCGTGCCGTCGGTCGGGAAGTACTGACGTGACCTCGCTCCGGGTGACCGACACCAGCGCCGTGCAGAAGGTCCGGGCGTCCCGGCCCGCCGCGGTCCTGGCACGGGCCTCGTCGGGGATGGCGGAGGTCGGCCGCCACGTGAGCTTCGCGGGCCGGGTGATCCTCACGCTGCCCACCGCGCTGGTGCGGTATCGCAGGCAGGTCGTCAAAGAGGTCGTCGACGTGGGCTTCGGCTCCAACTCCTTGATCGCCGGCGGCGGAACCATCGGGATCGTGCTGGCGATGTCGGCGGTCGCGGCGATCATGGTGGGCGTCGAGACCTACCGCGGGCTCGACCTGATCGGCATGACGAGCCTGTCCGGGATGCTCTCGGCGATGGCCAACACGCGCGAACTCGCGCCCGTCGTGGCCTCCATCGCCCTGGCCGCCAAGGTGGGCACGGGGTTCACCGCCCGGCTGGGATCGATGCGCATCTCGGACGAGATCGACGCTCTCGACGCGATGTCCGTGCCGACCATCCCCTACCTGGCCGGGACCCGGGTCATCGCGACGATGATCTGCATCGTGCCGCTGTACGCCGTGGGACTGGTGGCGACGTACATCGCCACGCGGGTGGTCGTGGTGCACGTCAACGGCGGCTCGGCGGGCACGTACGACTACTTCTTCCACATCACCCTGGGTCCCGAGGACGTCCTCTACTCGCTGATCAAAGCGGTGGTGTTCGCCCTGGTGATCGTGCTCGTGCACTGCAGCTACGGGTACCACGCGACGGGCGGCCCCGAGGGCGTCGGGCGGGCCGCGGGCCGTGCGCTGCGGACCAGCATCCTCCTCATCGGGTTCATCGACATCGTGCTCACCTTCGCCCTGTGGGGCCTGGTGCCCGAGGTCCCGGCGTTGGGGATCACGTGAGGCGGCGTGTGGCGGGACCGACGCCCGAGCGGACGCTGGCGGTCCGCGGGCTGGTCGCGAGTGTCGTGGCCGTGGTGCTGGCGGGGTTCCTCGTCGCCCGGGGCGCGGGCGTCCTCGACCCGGGGGCGACGGTGACGGCGGTGCTGCCCTCGGAGGCGGGCCGGGTCCCGGTCCACGCCCCCGTCCATCACCTCGGGGTGAAGGTGGGTGACGTGCGGTCGTCCATCGGTGTCGTGTCAGGTGACAGTTCGGGCGACGACGACGAACCGGGCACGAGGATAGAGATGCTGATCGCCCCGGAGCACGCGGAGCGCATCCCCTCCGACGTCGTCGTCCGTGCGGTCCCGCGGACACTGTTCGGGGACGTGCGCCTGGACCTGGTGACCCCGGGCGAGCCGGGGACGACGCGCCCCGCCGGAGGGCTCGACAGCGGAGACGTCCTGGCCGCCGACCGTTCCGAGGAGGCCGTGCTCCTCTACGACGTGTTCACCCGCGCGAGCGACCTGCTGGTCTCCATCGAACCCGACCGTCTGCAGGTCACGCTCACCGCACTCGATCGGGCCCTCGACGGCCGGGGCGAGATGCTGGGGAGGGTCATCGGGGACGTGGACCGGGCGGGTGAGCACCTGTCGCCCGCGCTGGAGGAGACCGCCGGTGCGTCCTCCGCCCTCGCCTACCTCGCCGAGGACCTGGCCGCGGCCGGCCCGGTGATCCTCGAGACCCTGCAGGAGGCGACGCGGCTCTCGCAGATCGTGGTGGACCGCCCCGATTCGCTCGGCCGGCTGCTCGACGCGGGCCTGGCGGTCACCGGGTCGGGCGCGCACATGGCCGACCGGACCGTGACGGGTGCGATCCGACTGGTCGACGACACCGGGGTGGTGTTCGACCGGACCGCCCGGAACCCACACGGGGTCATCCGGACCCTCTACGCCATGCGCCCCATGGGGGAGGCCGGGGAGGCGGCGTTCTCCACGGGACGGTTCACCATCACGGCGGTCCCGTCGTTCTCCGACCCCATGCCGTACGGGCCCGAGGACTGCCCCCGCTATCCGGACCTGGCCGGGTCGACGTGTTCGGGTGCGGCGTCCCCCCACCGCGGTGGCGGTCTCACGGTCGCCGCCGCCTCGGAGCGGGACCTGATCCGGGAACTCCAGGCGGCCGCCGCGTCCGAGCCCGGGT
>NZ_JAALED010000232.1:0-1184 GCF_014145155.1 Dietzia sp. B19
CGCGCCGTGGCCGCCGGGCACGAGGTGGTGGGGGTGCACCTGGCCCTCAGCGCGGACCCGGCGACCCTGCGGACGGGCTCCCGCGGTTGCTGTTCGCGCGAGGACGCCGGTGACGCCCGCCGGGTGGCCGATCTGTTGGGCATCCCGTTCTACGTCTGGGACTTCGCCGAACGGTTCAGGGCGGAGGTGATCGACGACTTCGTCGAGTCCTACTCCCGCGGTGAGACCCCCAATCCGTGTCTGCGCTGCAACGAGCGGATCAAGTTCGAGGCCCTCCTCGACCGGGGGATGGCACTCGGGTTCGACGCGGTGGCCACCGGTCACTACGCCCGGCTGTCCTTCGAGGAGACCGGCGCCGGGCACCGACGTCCAGTCCTCCGCCGGGCGGTCGATCCCGACAAGGACCAGTCCTACGTCCTCGGCGTGCTCACCCCGCAGCAGCTCGCGCACTCGATGTTCCCGCTGGGGGACTCCCACAAGTCCGAGGTCCGTGCCGAGGCCGAGGCGTCCGGCCTGCCCGTCGCGACCAAACCGGACAGCCACGACATCTGCTTCATCCCCTCCGGGGACACCCGTGCGTTCCTCGGCGCGCGGATCGGTCTGCGTCCCGGGGCGGTGGTCGACGCCGACACCGGTGACGAACTCGGTCGGCACGAGGGCGTGTACGGGTTCACGGTCGGCCAGCGCAAGGGACTGGGCCTGCCGGGTCCGGCGGCCGACGGTCGCCCCAGATACGTCACGTCCATCGACGCCGGCACCGGCACCGTGACCGTCGGGGGATCGGATCACCTGCTGTCCCGGGGGATGACCGCGACCTCGCCCTACTGGCTGGTGGACGACGCCCTCCGCGAGACCGAGTGTCTCGTGCAGATCCGCGCCCACGGTGAGGCGACACCAGGGCACGTGAGACGGGTGGGGGACGGGCCGGACGCCAGGTTGGAGATCTCCCTCGACGAGCCCGTGCGCGGCGTCGCACCCGGCCAGGCGGCCGTGCTCTACCGGCCCGAGCCCGGAGGCGACCGCGTCCTGGGAAGTGGCACGATCACCGCGTCCGTCCCGGTCGCGGGCACCCCGTGACCGCCGTCGAACCGGGTCACACCGGCCCCGGACCGATGCGGGGTGTCGACCCTCGGGAGGCCGCGCGGGTCGTGCTGGGTGAATGCCACGGGATGCCGTTCCTGCCC
>NZ_JAALED010000233.1:0-3589 GCF_014145155.1 Dietzia sp. B19
GCTCGCCCCGCAGCGGCCGCTGGGGGAGCTGCGTTCGGACGTCGAGATCGTCGACGCGGCCAAGATCCCGTACGGGCGCTCGATGGCCCAGGACGCCATCAACCGGGTCCTCGTGGACCGCGCGAGGGAGGGCAAGTTCGTCGTCCGACTCAAGGGCGGCGACCCGTTCCTCTACGGGCGGGGATACGAGGAGGCCCACGCCTGCGCCGAGGCCGGGATCCCCTGCACCGTCGTCCCCGGGGTGTCCAGCGCGCTCAGCGTTCCCGCGCTCGCGGGGATCCCCGTGAGCAACCGCGGCATGACCCACGAGGTCACCATCGTCTCGGGTCACCTCCCGCCGGGGCACCCGGGCTCCCTCGTCGACTGGGAGGCCCTGGCCCGGATGCGGGGGACGCTGGTCGTGCTGATGGGCGTCAAGAACTCCCCGGCCATCGCCGACTCGCTCATGGCCGGTGGCCGATCGCCGGACACCCCCGCCGCGATCATCGTGGACGGCAGCCTCGACGGTCAGGTCACCCACCGGTGCACGGTCGGCACCATGGCCACTACGCTCACCGACCGCGGGGTCCGGCCGCCGGCGATAGTGGTTGTCGGCGAGGTCGCCGGACTCCCGCAGGTGCTGACCCGGGCCTGAATCCCGCCCTCGCGGTCCCGGGTCCTCTACTCGGGGCCCCGGGTCCTGTCCTCGGGGGCCCGGGTCCTGACCACAGGGGCCCGCGTCCCCCTCAGGGGCCGGTCACCATCGTCAGGGTGGAGGGCGAGTTGTGTTCGAGGGTGTGCCCCGCCCGGCGGGCCACCCGCAGGAGCGCCTGTACGTCCGCCATCTCCGCCCGTGAGGTCGCCAGCGTCCTGGCGAGCAGCCCCTTGTGGTGCTTGGAGAAGTGGGACACCACCTTGCGGGTGCCGTCCGGGTACTCCGTGACGACGTCGACGGTGACGGCCCCCGGGACCGGCCCCAACTGGTGGTAGCCGCCCGAGCGGAGGTCGACCACGAGGTCGTCGGCCCAGCCCGAGGTGGCGTCGGTGAGCGAGGGCTTCCACACCGCGCGGAGCGTTCCGAGTCCGGGCAGTCGCGTCCCCGCGGAGAGTCGGTAGTGGGGGATGGGGTCGTCGGCGGCGATCAGTCCGAAGAGCGCCGACCCGATCCACAGCCGCGATTCGGCGCGCGCCCGGGTGGCCCGGGTGAAGGAGGCCTGGTCCAACGCGTCGTAGAGCACCCCGGTGTACCGGCTCAGTGCCGGGGCGGTGGGGGAGGTCCACAGGCGTGCGTCGTGCGTCACCTCGTCGGCGAGCGCGTCGCTCAGGCCCAGCGCGCGCCGCGCACCCTCCGGGTCGTCGACACACATCGAGACCAGCGCCCCGGCCACCGTCTCCCGGGTGTCGGAGAGCGCGGGAAGGGACAGCGCGGCCAGATCGAGGGGGCCACCCGACCCGCCGACGGACTTGGTCTCGGAGGGCGAGAGGAGGATGCGCACCCGGCTGAGGCTACCGTCGCTCCGGTGGCGGGTCCCCGGGCGGCTACGCTTGACCACCGTGATCACGCGTCTGTCCCACCTCTTCCTGCGTACGCTCCGCGACGACCCGGCCGATGCCGAGGTCCTGAGCCACAAACTGCTGGTCCGTGCCGGCTACGTCCGGCGCGTCGCGCCCGGCGTGTACTCGTGGCTGCCGCTCGGCCTGCGCACCCTCCGGCGGATCGAGCAGGTGGTGCGAGAGGAGATGAACGCCTCCGGGGCCCAGGAGATCAGCCTGCCCGCGCTCCTGCCCCGCGAGCCCTACGAGACGACGGGCCGGTGGACCGAGTACGGATCTGCGTTGTTCCGTCTCAAGGACCGCAAGGGCAACGACATGCTCCTCGGCCCCACCCACGAGGAGCTGTTCACCCTCACGGTGCAGGGCGAGTACTCCTCGTACAAGGACCTGCCCGTCACCCTGTACCAGATCCAGTCCAAGTACCGGGACGAGGAGCGGCCCCGTGCCGGGATCCTCCGGGGCCGCGAGTTCACCATGAAGGACTCGTACTCCTTCGACCTCGACGACGCCGGTCTCGCACGCTCGTACCAGGTGCACCGGGAGACCTACCAGCGCATCTTCGACCGCCTGGGCATCGAGTACGTGGTCTGCGCCGCCACCTCGGGAGCGATGGGCGGATCGGCGTCCGAGGAGTTCCTGGCGATCTCCGCGGCGGGGGAGGACACCTTCGTCCGGTCGACGGACGGGGAGTACGCGGCCAACGTCGAGGCCGTGGTGACCCCGGTACCGCCCGCCCGTCCGCTCGAGGGACTCCCCGAGCCCGTGGTCCACGACACCCCCGGGACGCCGACGATCGAGACCCTGGTCGAGTGGGCCAACGGAGCGGGCCTCGGGCGACGGGTCACGGCGGCGGACACTCTCAAGAACGTGTTGTTCAAGGTCCGTGAGCCCGGGAAGGACTGGGAGCTGCTGGGCGTGGGGCTGCCCGGGGACCGCGAGGTCGACATGAAGCGCGTCGAGGCGGCGCTCGAGCCCGCCGAGGTGGCCGTGCTGGGCGAGGACGACTTCACGGCCAACCCGTTCCTCGTCAAGGGGTACATCGGTCCCGGGGCCCTGCTCGCGGGCGGGGTCCGGTACCTGGTGGACCCGAGGGTGGTCGACGGGACCGCCTGGATCACCGGGGCCGACGAGCCGGGCAGACACGTCGTGGGCCTGGTCTGTGGCCGCGACTTCACCCCCGACGGCACGATCGAGGCCGCCGAGGTCAGGGAGGGCGACGAGGCCCCCGACGGCCACGGCACACTCACCCTCGCGCGAGGGATCGAGATCGGTCACATCTTCCAGCTCGGCCGGAAGTACACCGACGCCTTCGGATTCGACGTCCTCGGCGAGAACGGCAAGCCCGCCCGGGTGACGATGGGGTCCTACGGCATCGGGGTGTCCCGGCTCGTCGCGGTGCTGGCCGAGCAGTACGCCGACGAGAAGGGCCTGGTGTGGCCGGCGGCCGCGGCTCCGGCCGACGTCCACGTGGTGATAGCCAACAAGGACGAGGCGGCGACCAGCGGAGCCGCGACGCTCGTCGAGGCTCTCGACCGGGCCCGCCTCGAGGTGCTCTTCGACGATCGCAAGGCCTCGCCGGGGGTGAAGTTCAAGGACGCCGAGTTGATCGGCGTCCCGTGGGTCGTCGTCGTGGGTCGGGGATGGTCGGAGGGGACGGTGGAGCTGCGCGAGCGCGCCACCGGGGAGATCACCCAGGTGCCGGTGGACGGAGCCGCGGACGAGATCCTCCGGCTCATCGGGGCCGGGCGCTAGTCCGTCAGGACGGGGGAGGGAACCCGGGCAGCGCCTCGAACGGCGCACCCGGCACCAGCGTCCGCCAGCGCTCCAGTTGGATCGAGGCGGCCGTGAGGGCGTCGAGGCAGAACCTCCGGATCTCCGTCGACCGCGCCGCCGCGATCTCCGTCCGCCACGCCACGCAGCAGTCCGACTCCAGCCGGATGGCCAGGAGCACGGGCGAGGTCGGGGTGTCGGGGGCCGTCAGATAGCCGACAGGCGCGGGAGGGGAGCCGGGCCACAGGGCCTCCGCGGCGTCCCTGCGGGCGCGGTGGGCGGCGAG
>NZ_JAALED010000234.1:0-3449 GCF_014145155.1 Dietzia sp. B19
CAGGCGCTCGCGGACGAGATCGGCGGCACCGCCATGCCCCTGGACGTGACCGATCCCGCCTCGTGTGAGGCGTTCTGCGCGGCCGTCCCCCGGCTCCACGTGCTGGTCAACAACGCCGGCGGCGCCAAGGGCACGACCACCGTCATGGACGCCGACGAGGAGCAGTGGCGGTGGATGTGGGAGACCAACGTCCTGGGCACTCTTCGGCTCGTGCGCGGCCTCATGCCGGTGCTCGTGGAGACCGGCGACGGCCTGGTGGTGACCATCACCTCGATCGCCGCGCTGGAGTCCTACGACAAGGGCAGCGGCTACACCACCGCCAAGCACGCGCAGGCCGTGCTGCACCGGACGCTACGCGGGGAGCACCTGGGCCAACCCGTGCGGTTCACCGAGATCGCGCCCGGAATGGTGGAGACCGAGTTCTCACTCGTGCGGTTCGACGGCGACGACGACAAGGCCGGCGCCGTCTACCAGGGATTGACCCCCATGGTCGCGCAGGATGTCGCCGAGATCGTGGGGTTCGTGGCGAGCCGGCCGTCGCACGTCAACCTGGACCAGATCGTGGTCAAGCCGCGGGACCAGCACTCGGCCATGCGGGCGCACCGGCGCTGAGTGGTACGGTCCCGCGGTGGCGCGGTGGCGCGGTGGCGCGGGACCCCGTTGGCAGGTCCCGCCGACAAGGCCAGGCTTACCGATGTTCGGTTAGGCTTACTGACCTGGTAAAACGCGGTTGCCGGCCCTACTGTGGGACCCCTGGGGCGCAACATGCCCCGGGCGAACCTCGACGCCCGTCGAGGTCCCCCGAGAGGAAGGGTGCCATGATCATGGCCAAGAAGTCGTCGTCGTTCACCGAGCTCCTGTCCGCGCAGGTCGGTCACGAGTTCGCCGCGAGCCAGCAGTACATCGCGATCGCAGTGTGGGCCGACGCCAAGGACCTGCCCCAGCTCGCCGGGCGCTTCTACCAGCACAGCCTCGGCGAGCGGAACCACGCCATGATGATGGTCCAGTACATGCTCGACCGCGACATCCCGGTGACCATCCCGGCCGTGCCCGGCCCGCAGGCCGAGTTCGACGGCCCCGTCGCCGCCCTGCGCTACGCGCTCGAGCAGGAGAAGCAGGTCACCCGTCAGATCGAGTCGATGTTCCAGGCGGCCCGCGCCGAGTCCGACCCGCTGGGTGAGCAGTTCATGCTGTGGTTCCTGCGTGAGCAGGTCGAGGAGGTCGCCAACATGAGCACCCTGGTGGCGATCGCCGAGCGCGCGGACAACGACTGGTTCCGCATCGAGGAATACCTCGCACGCGAGACCGACACCTCCACCAACACCGGCACCCCGCCCGCGGTGGCCGGCGGCGCCGTCTGACCGGACATCCCGGATCCGGCGAGCGGGCTCGGCCGGTACGGGCGGGGCTGGTGTTGGCGGGGCGGGCGCGGGCGGGTCAGGCGCAGCTGTACTCCACGTAGCTCACCCCGCTGTCGAACCCGATCCGCCGGTGCGTGACCAGGGACCGCGCACCGGTGGACCCGGCGATCAGCGGTCGCCCCCGGCCGATCACCACCGGGTTGACCTTGAGCCGGAACTCGTCGATCTCGTCCACCAACGCCGCTGCCAGCTCCCCGCCACCGCAGAGCCAGATGTCGAGCGGGGAGCTCTCCGCCTTGAGTCGTCGGACCAGTGTCACGGGGTCCTCGTCCGACGCCGTGAGGCCCGTCTCCGCCGGCAGATCACCCGGCCGATGGGTCACCACGTACTGGCGCAGGTGCGGGTAGCCGCTGGCCAGCCCCTCGTCGACAGCGACCTGATGGGTGGACCGGCCCAGCAGAACCGTGTCGAACACCCATGGGGCGGTCCCCGCGAGCCCGATCGCGCCGCGGATGTGACCGGGGATCGTCTCCGGATAGTGCTCGACGAGCCAGGCCATGTGGTCGCCCTCGAGCGGAAAGAAGTCCGTCCGTCCGTCGGGGTCCGCGATGAACCCGTCGGCGGTGACGGCGATGTAGTAGATGAGCTTGCGCATGGGTGAGTCCCTTCGTGGTCTGTGATCAGGGGAAATTGAGCGGGTCAGCCGAGCCGGATCACGTCGTCCACCCCCACCCGGGCACAGAAGCCGTCGTCGTGGCTCACCAGGACCAGGGCCCCGCGCCACCGCGCGAGAGCGTCGGCGAGCACCTCCACGCCGGCGAGGTCGAGGTTGTTGGTGGGCTCGTCCAGGATCAGCAACTGCGGAACCGGCCGCGCGAACAACCTCGCCGCCAACGCCGCGCGCAGACGTTCGCCACCGGAGAGCTCGGCGAGGCGGCGGAACCCGGCGTCCCCCGTGAACAACATCCGCGCGGCGTGGGCGTGGACCTGCTCGGGATCGGCCTCAGGGCGCACCGCCCGGATCGCGTCCACCACCGACCTGTCGGGATGCTCGACCCGCAGATCCTGCGGCAGCAGAGCCCAGGGCACGTGCGCCGCCTCGTCGTCACCAGCTCCGGCGGACCCGTCACCGAACAGGCGCCGGAGCAGCGTGGTCTTGCCGCTGCCGTTGGGGCCGGCGAGCCGTATCCGCGCAGGCCCGGTCAGGTGGATGCGACCGGCGACCGGATCGAGGGTGTCAATCACGCTCCGCCCGGCCGGCAGCCCCGGGTCGGGCATCGGGATCCGCAACACCTCCTCTCGGCGGACGGCGGCGTCGGCGTCCTGCATCCGCGCGCGCGCCTGCTCGACTCCCTGCTCGTGGACCGCGCGTAGTCTGCCCGCGGATTCCTGGGCGGACCTGCGACGTGCGTTCATGAGGATCTTGGGCATCCCGCCGGCGGCCTGCACCCGACGCCCCTGCGCGAGTCGGCGGCTCGCCTTCTCCATCCCGTCGACCCTGTCCCGCTTCTCCGCGCGCAGCTCGTTGCGGGCGTCCGCCAGCGACTGCACCGCGGCCGACTGCTCGAAGTCGACGACCTCCCGGTACAGCGAGTACGGCCCCCCGAACAGTCGACATCGTCCGGACCGCAGCTCCACCGTGGCATCGGCCCGTTCGAGCAGTTCCAGGTCGTGGCTCACCACCACAGCGATCCGCCGCCCTGCGGAGACGAACCCCTCGAGCGCCGCGAACAACCTGGCCCGGGCCGGTCGGTCGAGGTTGGTGGTCGGCTCGTCGAGAAGCAGCACCTTCGGCTGCCCCAGGAGTCGACCCGCCACCGCCGCGAGCGTGCGCTCCCCGCCGGACAACTCGCCCACGGGTCTGGTCAACTCGGCGGGCAGGCCCAGCTGGTCGAGCAGCGCGAGGGTCCGTTCGGCGACGGACCAGTCATCACCGATGCGGGCGAAGTCGTCGTCGTCGCCCTCTCCCGCCTCGATCCGATGCAGCGCCGCGAGCTGCGGGCCTATCCCGAGTTCGTCGGCGAGGGTGCGGCCGGGCGAGGCGTCGACGAGCAGCTGCGGCAGGTATGCGACCGCGGGCGGGCGGGC
>NZ_JAALED010000235.1:0-2040 GCF_014145155.1 Dietzia sp. B19
CCGTCCACCGGGTCGCGAGCCGGCACTTCCCCGTCGCGCCCACGGAGGCCAACACCGCCCTCGCCGCGGCGGTCGGGGAGCTCGCCGGGTCGAGCGGTGACGTCGCGGACCTGCCCGCGCACCTCGACGTGCTCGGGCACTTCGGCCCACTGGTGGAGGCGTCGCTCTCCCACACCGCCTCGCCGACCGTCCTGTCGGCCGGGTACAAGACCAACGTCATCCCCTCCGAGGCGTTCGCCGAGATCGACTGCCGCGTCCTGCCCGGTGGCGAGGAGACCTTCCGCGCGGAGATCGAGGACGAGCTCGGACCCGACGTGGCGGTCGACTGGATCTGGCAACCGCCGATCGCCGCGCCCGCCGACGACCCGCTGGTCTCGGTCATCCGGGAGGCGGTCCGCGAGGCGGACCCCGGCTCCCTGGTCGTGCCGTACCTGCTGCCGGCGAGCACGGACAACAAACACCTCGCTCCGCTGGGGATCCACGGCTACGGCTTCGTCCCGCTGCGGGTGCCGGACGAGTTCGACGTCTTCGGCCACTTCCACGCCGTCGACGAGAGGGTCCCCGTCGACGCGCTCCACTTCGGCGCCGATGTCCTGGCCCGTGTGCTCCGGTCGGCGTGAGGGGCCCGTTCTCGGGTAGCCGGACCGCGCAGCCGCGAACACCGCTACCCGCCGATGTGTGGGTACTGGTCGCGGCGGCCTTCGCCGTCGCGATCGGCTACGGTCTCGTCGCACCCGTCCTCCCGCAGTACGCCCGGAGCTTCGACGTCTCCGTGACCGCCGCGTCGGTGGTCGTGAGCGCGTTCGCGTTCTTCCGCCTGGTGTTCGCTCCCGCCGGCGGGTTCCTCGTGGACCGTCTGGGCGAACGCTGGGTCTACATGTCGGGCCTGCTCATCGTGGTGGTGTCGACCCTGGCCACGGGCGTCGCCCAGACCTACTGGCAGCTGCTGGTGTTCCGGGGACTCGGTGGACTCGGGTCGACGATGTTCACCATCTCGGCGATGGCGTTGCTCACCCGCCTCTCGCCACCCGGAGCCAGAGGACGGATCGCCGGGCTCTACGCCACCGCCTTCCTCATCGGCAACATCGGCGGGCCGGTCCTCGGCGGGTTGCTCGCCGGCTTCGGGATGCGGGTGCCGTTCTTCGTCTACTCCTTCACCCTGCTCGTCGCGACCGGAGTGGTGGCGGTGTTCCTCCGGGGAGGCCGCCGGCCCTCGGCGGACGACGGGACGGAGGAGCAGGAGGCGCTGCCGGTGCGCGAGGCACTCCGCCACAGCGGGTACCGCGCCGCGCTCGTGTCGAGTTTCGTCAACGGATGGAGTTCCTTCGGCGTACGGGTGGCCATCGTCCCGCTCTTCGCCGCCGCGAACTTCGACGCCGGTGCGGGGATCGCCGGCACCGCGCTCGCCTCCTTCGCGGTGGGCACCGCCGCCGTCATCTCGGTGGCCGGGTGGTTGTCCGACCGGTACGGACGACGGCCGCTGGTGATCGGTGGCCTCCTGGTGTCCGGGGTGTCCACACTCGTGCTGGGCTGGTGCGATACCGTTCCGCTCCTCGTGGCCGCCTCGGTGGTGGCGGGCATGGGGGCGGGGGTGCTCAACCCGGCACAACAGGCCTCGGTCGCGGACGTGATCGGAGCGGATCGCGCGGGCGGGAAGGTGCTCGCGACCTTCCAGATGGCCAGCGACTCCGGTGCGATCCTCGGCCCGGTGCTGGTGGGTCTCGTCGTGGACCTGTTCGGCTACACCGCCGGATTCGCACTCTCCGGAGGTCTGCTGCTGGCCGCGGTCGTCCCGTGGCTCGTCGCCAGAGAGACCCACGAGCACCTGGTCCGGGGAACCACGGGGGAGTGACCTGCGCCGCCGTGTCGCGAACGGGGCCTCCGACGCCGTAGCATGAGTCACCTCATGAGCAACGACAACGAGGACCGTACCGCCACCGCCGGCGACGAGGTCGAGACCGCCGCCAGCACCCCAGAGACCACCGACCCCACCGCCGAGACGGCGGACGACCGCGTCCCACCCGAGGCCGAGGCCGCCGC
>NZ_JAALED010000024.1:0-15403 GCF_014145155.1 Dietzia sp. B19
CGTGGTCGCCGCCGCGGGCGCGGTGGGGGTCACCCTGCTCGCCGACCCCGCTCCGGTCTGGGCCAACCCCACGCGACCGGTCGCCGACGACCTCGACGTCTACGTCCTCGTCACCGACGGGATGCGGCCCGACGAACTCAACCCCGTGCAGGCCCCCACCCTGCACCGGTGGGCCTCGGAGGGGACCAGGTTCACCGACGCGTCGTCGGTGATGATCGCCGAGACGCTCCCCAACCACGCGGCGATGGTCACCGGCGTCCTCCCCGAGCGCAACGGGGTTCCCGCCAACTCGATCTGGGACCACGCCGCCGGAACCGACCGGACGCTCGACCGGCCCGACGATCTCCGCGCGCCCACCGTGCTCGACCGGATCCGCACCGAGGCGGGCCTGACCACAGCGAGTGTCCTGAGCAAGGACTACCTCCACGGACTGTTCGGCGGGCGCGCGAGCGTCCAGTGGGCGCCGTTCCCGCTCGTGCCCATCACCGACCACTCCCTCGACTGGTTCACCATCGAGGCCCTCAAGCAGACCATCACCGACCACGCCCCCCGGATGACCTTCGTCAACCTCGGCGACATGGACCGCTTCGGACACATGGACCTGTCCGGGACCTCACTCCGCCTGGCGCGCAACCAGGCGGTCGCCAACTCCGACCACAAGCTCTGGGACCTCGAGCAGTTCCTCCGCTCGACCGGCCGCTGGGAGCGCTCGGTGGTCATCGTCCTGGCCGATCACGGGATGGACTGGTCGGAGCCGCTGAGACTGATCAGCGCGGCCGGTGCGATCGAGGCGGACGCCGCGATCCGTGGGCGCTTCGGGATCGCCCAGAACGGCGGGGCGGACACGTTCGCCTACCTCGGTCCCGCTCACGAGCGCGACGCCTCGCTGCGGCGACTGCGTGAGGTCGTGGGCGCGCTGCCGGGGGTCAACCGACTCTACGATCCGGCCGAGCTCTCGCTGGGTCGACTCGGCGGTGACCTGGTGGCCACGTGCCATCCCGGATGGCGCTTCTCCGACCCCACCCCGTTCTCCAACCCGATCCCCGGCAACCACGGGCACGAGGTCACCCTGGGAATCCCGTTCTTCGTCGGTGGCGGGCACCGGATCGTGCGTCGGGGCGGCACCGTCGACCGCCCGGTCCGCACACTCGACGTGGCACCGACCGTCGCCCGGCTGTTCGGCCTGGACCACGCGGGGATGGACGGCCGCCCGGCGCTCGAGGCGTTCCACCTCTGAGGCCGAGGCGGCTACTCGGCTGACGCCGGTTCCGCCTGCGTCCCCTGACCGCGGGTCACGGGTCTGGCGTCGATCCCCGACTCGGTGCGCTGCTGCGTGGTGATCGGCGCGGGAGCGTCGGTGAGCGGGTCGACACCGCCGCCGGACTTGGGGAAGGCGATGACGTCGCGAATGGAGTCGGTGCGGGCCAGCAGCGCACAGATGCGGTCCCAGCCGAACGCGATGCCGCCGTGCGGCGGCGCGCCGTAGGAGAAGGCGTCGAGCAGGAAGCCGAACTTCTCCTGCGCCTCCTCCTGCGAGATGCCCATGACGCCGAACACCCGCTCCTGGACGTCCTTGCGATGGATGCGGATGGACCCGCCGCCGATCTCGTTGCCGTTGCACACGATGTCGTAGGCGTACGCCAGGGCCGATCCCGGGTCGGTGTCGAAGGAGTCGAGGTGCTCCGGCTTGGGCGAGGTGAACGCGTGGTGCACGGCCGTCCACGCCCCGGAGCCCACCGCCACGTCCCCGGCGGCCGTGGCCTCGTCGGCGGGCTCGAACATCGGGGCGTCGACCACCCAGGTGAACGCCCACGCCTCCGGGTCGATGAGCCCGAGCTTGTCCGCGATCTCACCACGGGCCGCACCGAGGAGCGCACGGGTGGACTTGACCCCCCCGGCGCCGAAGAAGATGCAGTCGCCCGGCTCAGCGCCGACGTGCGCGGCGATCCCGGTGCGCTCGGTGTCGGACAGGTTCTTGGCGACCGGACCGCCCAGCTCGCCGTCCTGTCCGACGAGGATGTAGGCCAGTCCCTTGGCTCCGCGCTGCTTGGCCCACTCCTGCCAGGCGTCGAGCTGACGCCGGGGCTGAGACGCCCCGCCCTTCATGACCACCGCGCCGACGTAGGGGGCCTTGAAGACCCGGAA
Organism: Dietzia sp. B19; assembly: GCF_014145155.1. NCBI lineage: Bacteria > Bacillati > Actinomycetota > Actinomycetes > Mycobacteriales > Dietziaceae > Dietzia > Dietzia sp. B19. The sequence goes on from NZ_JAALED010000024.1 coordinate 2,146, forward strand.
CGGGGTCTCGGCGAAGAACTCGGTGCACTCGACCAGCTCGATGTCGAAGCGCAGATCCGGCTTGTCCGAACCGAAGCGACGCATCGCCTCGTCGTAGGTCATGCGCGGGATGGGGGTCGAGATCCGGTACCCGGCGGTGGCCCACACCTCGGTGAGGATCTCCTCCGCGATCGCGATCACGTCGTCCTGGTCGACGAAGCTCATCTCCACGTCCAGCTGCGTGAACTCCGGCTGCCGGTCCGCACGGAAATCCTCGTCCCGGTAGCAACGGGCGATCTGGTAGTACTTCTCCATCCCGGCCACCATGAGGAGCTGCTTGAACAGCTGGGGAGACTGCGGGAGCGCGTAGAAGGTGCCCGGCTGGAGGCGCGCGGGGACGAGGAAGTCGCGCGCGCCCTCGGGGGTCGACCGGGTCAGGGTCGGGGTCTCGATCTCCACGAAATCATGGCGGGCCATGACGCCCCGGGCGGCCGAGTTGACCTTCGACCGCAGTCGCAGTGCGGCCCCCGGCCCCTCGCGACGGAGGTCGAGGTACCGGTGGCGAAGGCGTGCCTCCTCGCCCACCTCGTCGTCGAGCTGGAACGGCAGCGCCGCGGCCTCACCGAGCACCTCGAACGAGACCACGTCGACCTCGACCTCCCCGGAGGCGAGGTTCGGGTTCTCCGACCCCTCGGGGCGGCGGTCCACGACGCCGGTGACGGAGACGCAGAACTCGTTCCGCAGACGATGCGCACGCTCCGCGATCTCCTCGGAGCGGAACACCACCTGACACACACCGGTGGAGTCCCGGAGATCGACGAAGATGACCCCGCCGTGATCCCGGCGACGCGCGACCCAGCCGGCCAGGGTGACGGTGTCCCCGGCGTCGGCGGCTCGGAGCTGGCCGGCGGAATGGGTGCGCAGCACTGCGGTGGTCCTCTCGTCGGAAAAGCGGGGTGGTCGGCGAACGGCGATCGGACCCACCGCGGCTCGTGCGGTCGGCCCCGGGTTCGGACGACGCACAGTCTACGTCCACCCGTCGTTGTTCCCGGTGTCGGCTGCGGCCGGCACTTCCTGCCCAATACAGTGACCTCGACGACGCGGTGGTTCAGCATGCCCGGGTGGACCGGCGGCCCCGTGGACGAGAGGGCGGCCGACATGACGTTCCGGCAGGGCGGGAGCCTGGACACCAGCGGGGTCTCCGGCGGGGGCCGCGGTGGTCGAGGGGGTCGCCGGGGGGTGGCGGTCGGCGGAGGGGTCGGCGGCCTCGCCGTCGTCCTGGTCGCACTGTTCCTCGGGGTCGACCCGGGACTACTCGGCCTCGACCAGGGCGACAGCGGCCGGGGACAGACCTCCGACTCGGCGCAGCGGTTCCAGGCCCACATCGACCAGTGCGACCTCGACCAGGCCAACACGGACACGATCTGCCGGATCGTCGCCACGACGGAGAGCCTCGAGGACGTCTGGAACACCCAACTCCCCGACCAGGCCGGGATGCGGTGGGACCAACCGCACACCACCATCTTCACCGGCGACGTCGACACCGCGTGCGGCGCGGCCTCCTCCGACGTCGGGCCCTTCTACTGTCCGGCCGACCAGGACGTCTACATCGACCCGGTCTTCTTCGACGAGGTCCTGGTCGGTCGGCTCGGAGGCTCGCCCGCCGGCGCGGCCCAGATGTACGTCGTCGCGCACGAGTTCGGGCATCACCTGCAGACGATGCTCGGTGACATCCGCCGCTCCCAGCAGGATCCGCAGGGCGCCTCCTCGGGTGCGGTCCGGGTCGAGCTCCAGGCCGACTGCTATGCCGGGCTGTGGGCCCACTACGCCACCTCGACCCCCGCCCCCGACGGCGGGGAGCCGCTGCTGGAGAGCCTGACCCCGCGTGACGTGGACGCGATCATCCAGACCGCCGAGGCGATCGGCGACGACCACATCCAGAAGGCCGGCGGTGCCCGCGTCGACCCGGGTTCGTGGACCCACGGCTCGTCCGAGATGCGACGGCAGTGGTTCCTGATCGGCTACGAGCAGGGCTCGATGCAGGCATGCGACACCTTCAGCGCGCGGTTGTAGCGCGTCAGGGGGTGACGAGCCCGGAGACGTGGGAGACCACGGAGTCCAGCGGGACCGGGGACTGCTCACCCGTGGCCATCGTCTTGACCACCACGGTTCCCGACGCCAGCTCGTTCTCGCCCACGACGAGGGTGACGGCGGCCCCCGACCGGTCGGCGGCCTTGAACGCGCCCTTCATACCGCGGTCGCCGTAGGCCATGTCCGCGCGCAGACCGGCGCGACGGAACTCGGCCAGCACGGGCACCAGCGCGGCCCTGGCCGGCGCGCCGAGAGCGACGCCGTACACGTCCACCCGGCCGCCGGAGGCGTGGTCGATCCCCTCCGCCTGCAGCGCGAGCATCGTGCGGTCGACGCCGATACCGAACCCGATTCCGGACAGAGCCTGGCCCCCGAGTTGCTCCATCAGTCCGTCGTAACGACCACCGCCGCCGATCCCGGACTGGGCGCCGAGGCCGTCGTGGACGAACTCGAACGTGGTCTTGGTGTAGTAGTCCAGGCCTCGGACCATCCGGGGATTGACCTCGTAGGCCACGCCGAGGGCGTCGAGGTGTGACCTGACTTCGGCGAAGTGCGCGGCGCTCTCCTCGGACAGGTGGTCGATCATCAGCGGGGCGCCCGAGAGCTGCGCGCGGACCTCCGGGCGCTTGTCGTCGAGGACGCGCAGCGGGTTGACCCGTGCGCGTTCCCGCGTGGCCTCGTCGAGGTCCAACCCGGCGAGGAACGCCTGCAGCCGTTCCCGGTAGGCGGGCCGGCATGAGTCGTCCCCGAGCGAGGTGAGCTCCAGCCGGAACCCGGTCAACCCGAGGGACCGGAAGGCCTCGTCCGCCACCGCGATCACCTCGGCGTCGAGGGCGGGGTCGTCGATCCCGATCGCCTCGATACCGACCTGCTGCAACTGCCGGTACCGGCCGGCCTGGGGACGCTCGTAGCGGAAGAACGGGCCGGCGTAGCAGAGCTTGACGGGCAGCTGACCGCGGTCCAGGCCGTTCTCGATGACCGAACGCATCACGCCGGCGGTCCCCTCGGGCCGGAGGGTGACGCTCCGTCCGCCACGGTCTTCGAACGAGTACATCTCCTTGGAGACGACGTCGGTGGACTCCCCCACCCCACGGGCGAACAACGCCGTGTCCTCGAAGATCGGCAGCTCGATGTGCCCGTAGCCCGCCCGCCGGGCGGCGGTGGTGATCGCATCCCGGACCGCGACGAACGCGGCGGAGGTCGGGGGGACGTAGTCGGGCACCCCCTTCGGTGCCTTGAGCGCGGTTTTCTTCTGGGTGCCGGTCACGTGTGGTGGGTCCTTGCGTCTCTCGGTGGGTGGTTCGGGGAGGGGGTTCTAGAGGTCACGCAGGAACGGGTTGGACCGCCGTTCCCGGCCGACGGTGGTCGAGGGTCCGTGCCCGGGGAGCACCACCGCGTCGTCGTCCAGCGTGAGGAACTTCTTGGCGATCGACTGCATGAGCACATCGGTGTCGCCCGCGGGCAGGTCGGTACGGCCGACCCCGTCCTGGAACAGCACATCGCCCCCGAGCACGACCGTTCGCCGGCCCTCCTCGGTGTCGACGACGATTCGGAAGGACACCGACCCCGGGCTGTGTCCGGGCACGTGGTCCACGTCGAAGGTCATCGCCCCGAAGCGCAGCGTGTCACCGTCGAAGACCTCGATGACCTCCGCCGGCTCCGTGAAGGTGATGTCCTTGAGCATCGCGGACAGATCGAGCGACAGCCCCTGACCCGGATCCGAGAGCATGACACGGTCCTCCGGGTGGATGTACGCCGGCACGCCGTAGTGGTCCGCGACCTGCTGGGCGTTCCAGATGTGGTCCAGGTGGCCGTGGGTCAGCAGTACCGCCCGGGGCTTCAAGCCCGCCTCGGAGACCTGCCTGCGCACCTGGTCCTCGGCGTCCTGGCCCGGGTCGACGATCACGCAGTCCCCCGCGGCGTCGGACACGATGTAGCAGTTGGTCTGGAACATCCCGGCTGGGAACCCGATGATCTGCACGTCCTGTACTCCTTTTCTCGATCGCCCACGACGTCCGTCGCGAACTGCCGGTCCGACTGGGCGGTACACCGGAGTGGTGTTCAGCCGTCTCGGCCCGACCTGGTAGACAAGACCCCTGGGCTGGAGCGCTGTGGTCTGCTCTGTGAGTCCCCACCGCGGCGTCAGCCGACTGTTCCAGCCTAGTCCAGGTACCCAGGAGGGTCAGTGTCCACCAACCAGGAACGCCGAGCAGAGGCGCGTCAACGCCTGCGCGAGCAGATGGAGGCGCAGGCCCGCCGTGAGAAGCAACTCAAGATCGTCGCGGCGTCGGTCGTCGTCGCGGTCCTGCTGGGGATCGTCGGGGTGGTCGCATGGATCAACTACGACCGCAAGCGCGCGGAGGAATACGCCGCCAACTGGCTGACCTGCGAGTACCCCACCGACACCGAGACCCCCGAGCCGCTCGACCCCGCGGAGTTCGAGGATCAGGGCGCCGAGGTGGTGGCGGAGGTCGAGGAGTTCAACGCGCAGGTCGAGACCGTCAACGACACCAAGCGTGACGCCGAGCCGCCGTCGGGCGACCAGGCCAGGCAGGGCCTGGCGGAGATCACCATCACCACCGACCGCGGTGAGATCCCGATCACGCTCGATCGGTCCGGCGCCCCCTGCAATGTCGCCAGCTTCGTCCACCTGGCCGAGCAGCGGTACTTCGACGACACCGAGTGCCACCGCCTGACCGTCTCGGAGGAGGAGCCCGGTCTGTCGGTCCTCCAGTGCGGTGACCCCACGGGGACCGGCCTGTCCGGTCCCGGCTACTCCGTGGTCGACGAGCCGCCCGCCGCGGATACCCTCGAGCTCGCCGACGACGGTTCGGGCGCCGCCATCTACCCCCGTGGCACCGTCGCCATGGCCAAGTCGCAGGCCCCCGACAGCGCCGGGAGCCAGTTCTTCCTGGTGTACGAGGACTCCGCACTCCCGCCGGAGTACACCGTCATGGGAACGGTCGGGGACTCGGGCCTCGAGGTCCTCGACGACATCGCCGAGACCGGTGTGAGGAGCGATGACCCGACCGACCGGGACAACCAGGTCCCGCGGCGCCCCGTCACGATCGAGACCGTGGTCGTCGACGCCCAGTCGGGGCTCCCCGAGAGGTGAGGCCCGGGGGCCGGGACATCCGGCTCAGTTCGACGTCATCCGGTTGACGTCGAAGACCCCCTCGACACCTCGGACCGTCTGCAGGACGTGTCCGAGGTGTTTGGGGTCGGCCATCTCGAAGGTGAACCGCGAGATCGCCACCCGATCGTCCCCCGCCGTCTGGACGGACGCGGACAGGATGTTGACCTTCTCGTCCGCCAGCACCTTGGTCACGTCCGACAGGAGCCGGTGTCTGTCGAGCGCCTCCACCTGGATCGCCACCAGGAACACCGCACCCGGCTGGGGTGCCCATTCGACCTTGACCAGGCGCTCGGGCTCGCGGTGCAGGTCGGAGGCGTTGGTGCAGTCGGTGCGGTGGACGCTCACCGTGCCGCCGCGGGTGATGAACCCGAGGACCTCGTCGCCGGGCACCGGCATGCAGCAGCGGGCGAGTTTGGCGTGCACGTCCTTGACCCCGCCCACGAGGATCCCGGGACCCGCCGGCGCGGGCCGGTTCGAGGTGATGTTCTTGTCCCGCGAGCGGTCCGCCAGCTCCTCGGTGACCTCGTCGGCCCCCCCGTGGGCGGCGACGAGCCGACCCACGATCTGCTTGGCGGAGACGTGGTTCTCCCCGATCGCCGTGTAGAGCGCGGTGACGTCGGCGAACCCCAGCTCCCGTGCGACACCGGCGAGTGACTCGTTGGAGAAGACCCGGTGGACGGGTACCCCCCCGCGCCGTACCTCCCGGGTGATGAGGTCCTTTCCGCGTTCGAGAGCCTCCTCGCGCCGCTCCTTGGCGAACCACTGGCGGATCGAACTCTTGGCCCTGCCGGACACGACGAACTTCTGCCAGTCCAGGCTGGGGCCCGCGTTGGGGTCCTTGGAGGTGAAGACCTCGACGACCTCGCCGTTCTCCAGCGGCTTCTCGAGCGCCACGAGCTTGCCGTTGACGCGCGCGCCGATGCACCGGTGGCCGACCTCCGTGTGGACGGCGTAGGCGAAGTCCACGGGGGTCGCGCCGACGGGCAGGTTGATCACGTCGCCCTTCGGCGTGAAGACGAAGATCTCCTTGCTGGTCATCTCGAACCGCAGGGAGTCGAGGAACTCGCCCGGGTCGGCGGCTTCACGCTGCCAGCTCAGCAGTTGGCGCATCCACGCCATCTCGTCCACCTCGGCGGGGTCTCCGTGGTGCTTGCCGCGGGTCTCCTTGTACCGCCAGTGCGCCGCGATCCCGTACTCGGCGTTGCGGTGCATCTCGTGGGTCCGGATCTGGATCTCCAACGGCTTGCCGTCGGGCCCGATCACGGTGGTGTGGAGCGAGCGGTAGACGCCGAACCTCGGCTGCGCGATGTAGTCCTTGAACCTCCCCGGCATGGGCTTCCACGTGGAGTGCACCACGCCGATCGCGGCGTAACAGTCCCGCACGTCCTCGCACAGCACGCGGATGCCCACCAGGTCGTGGATCTCGTCGAACTCGCGTCCCCGGACGATCATCTTCTGGTAGATCGACCAGTAGTGCTTGGGGCGGCCCTCGACCCGGGCCTGGATGTGGGCGTTCTCCAGCTCGGCCCTGACCCGGTTGATCACCGTGCCCAGGTACACGTCCCGACTGGGCGCCCGGTCGGCGACCAGTCGCACGATTTCCTGGTACTTCTTGGGTTCCAGGATCGCGAAGGCGAGGTCCTCGAGCTCCCACTTCACGGTGGCCATGCCGAGGCGGTGGGCCAACGGCGCGATCACCTCGAGCGTCTCGCGAGCCTTCTTGACCTGCTTCTCCGGAGGGAGGAAGCGCATGGTCCGCATGTTGTGCAGGCGGTCGGCGACCTTGATCACCAGGACCCGCGGGTCATGCGCCATCGCGATGATCATCTTGCGGATCGTCTCCGCCTCGGCCGCCTCGCCGAAGTCGACCTTGTCCAGCTTGGTGACCCCGTTGACCAGATGGGCGACCTCGTCCCCGAAATCCGAGGCGAGGGACTCGAGGGAGTAGTCGGTGTCCTCCACGGTGTCGTGCAGCAGCGCCGCCACGAGGGTGGTGGTGTCCATGCCCATCTCGGCGCAGATGGTCGCGACCGCCAGCGGATGGGTGATGTAGGGGTCGCCCGACTTGCGGAACACACCCTCGTGTTGGCGTTCGGCGAGTGCATAGGCGCGTGCCAGCAGCGCCACGTCGGCCTTGGCGTGGTGGATCCGGTGTACACGGACGAGGGGCTCGAGAACGGCGGGCGTGGACGTCACCGTCAACCCGGAGGTGAGGCGTCGCGCCCACCTGGCCCGGACGCGTCTGCCGGCGGAGGGCCGCGCACCCGGGATCACGGGCAGGGGCTGCGTGTTGGGTTGGGGCTGCTCCGCGGGCACGGGCTGCGGGCCGGCGCCGACGTTCGCGGCGGGATCCTGGCGATTGGTCATGCCGGCTCCTCCCTCCGGGTCCGATCCGTCGACGACGGGCGGTGGTCACGCGACCGTGAGGCAGGTCAGCGGTGTGCCGGCCAGTCTATCCCTACCCCCGAGACCGGGGACCTCGAGCACCACGGACAGCCCCGCCACCACCGCGCCGCAGTCATCGAGCAGACCGACGGCCGCGCCGAGGGTGCCTCCCGTGGCCAGGACGTCGTCCACCACGAGCACCCGCTTCCCGCGGAGGTCGAGGCCGTCGGCGGGGAGCTCCAACGTTGCCGCCCCGTACTCGAGTTCGTACGAGCGTGAGTGCACGGGCGGTGGGAGCTTTCCGGCCTTGCGGATGGCCAGCACCCCGGTGTGCAGCCGCACCGCGACCGCGCCGGCGAGCAGGAAGCCCCGGGCGTCCAACCCGGCCACGTAGTCCACCGAGCCGATCTCGTGGCCCGCGACGAGCCCGGCCACCACGGCGTCGAATCCCTCGGGATCGGCCAGGACCGGTGTGAGGTCGCAGAACTGGACCCCGGCCGCCGGGAAGTCCTCGACCCTGCGCATCAGTCTCTCGACGGCGGTGACGATGGCCGGCGACACCTCTGCAGCGGCGGGGTCCGTCATGCGGTGGCCCCGACCTTCTCCCGGCGGGCCAGGACCTTGGCGGTCTGGCGCTTCGTGGCGGGGTCGCGTTCCTTCAGGAGTACCAGCAGCGGAGTCGCGAGGAAGATCGACGAGAACGTCCCCGTGATGATCCCGACCACCTGGACGATGGCCAGGTCCAGCAGCGTGCCCACCCCGAGGATCCACACCGCGATCACGAGTAGGGCCAGCAGCGGCAGGATGCCGATGATGGTGGTGTGGATTGATCGCATGAGCGTCTGGTTGACGGCCAGGTTGGCCTCCTCCGCATAGGTGCTGCTGGAGGAGTGTTTGGCTCCGCGGGTGTTCTCCTCCACCTTGTCGAACACGATGACCGTGTCGTAGAGGGAGAAACCGAGGATGGTGAGCAGGCCGATGATCGTCGCGGGTGAGACCTCGAATCCCAGGAGCGAGTAGATCCCCGCAGTGGTGATGACGTCGAAGAACAGCGCGACCACGCCGGCGACCGACATGCGCCACTCGAAGCGCAGCGCCATGTAACCGAAGACGATCACGATGAACACCGCGAGGGCGATGATCGCCTTCTCGGTGACCTGCCCGCCCCAGCTCTCGCTTCGTGCCGAATCCCCGATCGCCTCGATCGAGACCTCGCCACTCGCCGCGACGGGCTGGAACTCCTCGAGGAGTGCGAGCTTGGTCGCGTAGATCTCGTCACTGGTGAGGAATCCGGTCTCCACCTCGACGATGCGCGCGGCCCCGGCACCGACGACCTGGACCGTCTGGGGCTCCTGACCGATCGTCTCCTCGACGACGACCGCCACCCGGTCCTTGTCCGCATTCCCCGCCGGCATCGTCAACTTGGTACCGCCGGTGAAGTCGATCCCGAAGGTGAACCCTCGGAAGATGATGCTCGCCAGGCAGATCGCGACGATGACGCCGGTGAGGACGAAGTACAGTCGGCGCTTCTGGACGATGGGGAACGCGCCGGTGCCGGTGTAGAGGCGGTTGAACAGACTCTCCGGCTGGTCGGGTCCAGTGGTGTCAGTGGTGTCGATCGTTCCCGGGGCGCTCATCGGCCCTCCTCCTCGGAGTCGTCGCGGCGCGGCAGGATCATCGACACGCCCGGGGTTGCCGGCCCCGGTTCCGAGGGCGGCCCGTCCGGACCGCGCACCGTCGCCGACACGCCTCGGGTCCCGCCGGACTCCGAATCTGGTCCGTCCTTCTCGGCTTCCTGCTCGAGGCGGCGGCGCTCGGCGGAGTCGACCCGCAGGGCCTCCATCCGCCCGAGGCCGTTGGCCCATGGCTTGGTGAACAACGGCTTCGTGGAGGCCAGGTAGACCAGCGGCCACAGCACGGTGAAGGCCACGAGGACGTCCATGACGGTGCTCAGTGCCAGGGTGAAGGCGAAACCGCGCACCTCACCGGTGGCCAGGAGGTACAGCACCACTGCGCCGATCAGACTCACCACGTTGCCGGTGATGATGGTGCGACTGGCGCTCTTCCACGCCCTGGGTACCGAGGATCTGAACCGGTGTCCGTCGCGGAGTTCGTCCTTGATCCTCTCGAAGAAGACGACGTAGGAGTCCGCGGTCATACCGATACCGATGATCAGGCCCGCCACACCGGCCAGGTCGAGGCTGTAGTCCACCGTGTACCCGAGGAACACGAGCATCACGTAGGTGATCAGGAAAGAGATGGCCAGGGAGAGGAACGCGATCACGCCGAGCAGCCGGTAGTACAGGACCGTGTACAGCAGCACCAGCAGGAAACCGATCGCGCCGGCGAGCAGACCGGCCTCGAGGGAGGCCAGGCCCAACGAGGCGGGCACGTTGTCGACGTTCGGGTCCTCGAAGGAGATCGGCAGGGCCCCGTATCGGAGGTTCGCGGCGAGCGCCGCGGCCTCGTCCATTGTGAACTGGCCCGAAATCGACGTTGTACCTCCTACTGGAGTGACTCCCTCGACAACTGGCGCACTTATAACCTGACCGTCAAGAATCATTGCGATTTGCCTGTTGAGGTTCTCTTGAGTCAGACGCGTCCATGTTGCAGATCCCTCTTGCCCGGGCCCAGCAAGGAAGCGAAACGATACTTCATTTCGACCAGATCGCTGATTAATTCCCGATGACACCGAGTCCTTGACGATCTGCTGGCCGTCGAGGCGCTCCCCGTCCTCCGGTTCACCGACAAGCAACGGTACGGGGCCGAGTACGTACTTGGCCCCCTCGCCGCACGCGATCAACGCCTGCGCCTGGTCCTCGAAGCCCGCGGTGATTTCCCTCTCGGGGCACCGGAACTCCGGGAGGCGCTGGGACAGCTCCTGGGGATCGCCCTGACGGACCTCCAGGGCCTCCTCCACCGCGCGGGCGACCGCATCGCGGTCACCGACCGCGGCGTCGACGGGTTCGACGTCCCCCTCGGCGACCGGCTGGACCTCGAGGACGGGGCGGATCGTCAACTGTGAGGTGGTCCCGAGGTCACGGGCCTGGCTCGAGTCCTCGCCGGGAACCGTGAGGACGATGTTGCTTCCCTCAATGACCACCGAGGTCCCGGCCACACCGAGCCCGTCGACGCGATCACGGATGATGTCCTGGGCCAGGCGCAGGTCCTGCTCATCCGGCTGACCGATCGGGATCAACGTGACCCGCGTGCCGCCCTGCAGGTCGATCCCGAGCTTGGGCGTCAGTCCCTTCTCGGCCACGGCGAATGCGGCGAGGAAGAGGACGAAAAACACCAGGGAGAAGACGGATAGCAGAGCCCACGGCCTGGGGCGGGCATCTACGCGTCGAGAACGGACTGGTGACACAGGTGATCTCTCTCGGTCTTCAGCAGAGGCCTCCGGCTGGACGGCCCCATCACACTACTCGCCGGTAGGCGGTCGTCAGGAACCAGCGCCGTCCGTCCCCGCGGCCGACCCGGGGGAGGTACCGGGGTCGAGCTTCTCGCGGATCACCCTGCGGTCCCACTGCGTCCGGACGCCGGGGGCGATCTCCAGGACCAGGCTCTCCTCGGCCACCGACACCACGGTCGCGTGCAGACCCGAGGTGGTGAGCACCTGATCGCCGACCGCGAGGGAGGCCTGCATCTCCTGCAGGTCCTTCATCGCCTTCCGCTGCTTGGAACTCTGGAAGAACATCAGCGCGATGAGCGCCAGGATCATGACGGGCAGCAGTAGTTCCAGTCCCATGCGGCGTCCTCTCGGTTCGGGACCCGTCGAGTCGGGGTCCGAAGGTGTCGGGTCCGGGCGGCGGACCGGTCCCGTTCGAGGATGCCACCTCCGTGGTCACCCGCGCGGGCCGGGTCCCGTCTCGGTCTCGACCGGGAGCATCGGTTCCTCCGGGTCGCGATTCGCGCGGCGCAGCCCCAGGTGCTCCCATGCCGCCGCGGTGGCCACGCGTCCCCGGGGGGTGCGCGCGAGCAACCCCGCACGGACGAGGAACGGTTCGCAGACCTCCTCCAGGGTGCTCGACTCCTCCCCCACGGCCACCGCGAGCGTGCTCAGACCGACGGGCCCGCCCTCGTGCTGGACCAGCAGCGCCCGCAGGACCGCACGGTCGAGCCGGTCCAGGCCCAACTCGTCGACCTCGTAGACGCGGAGTGCCGCGCGCGCGACGGGGACCGTGACCCGCCCGTCCGCCCGGACCTCCGCGTAGTCCCGCACGCGACGGAGCAGGCGGTTGGCTATCCGGGGCGTCCCGCGGGACCGCCCGGCGATCTCCGTCGCCGCCTCCGGCTCCACGGGGATCTCGAGGATCTCGGCCGCCCGGGACACGATTCTCGCCAGGTCCGCGTCCGAGTAGAAGTCCATGTGCGCGGTGAACCCGAACCGATCCCGCAACGGCCCGGTGAGCGCTCCGGACCGCGTGGTGGCCCCGACCAGGGTGAACGGGGCGATCTCGAGGGGAATCGAGGTGGCCCCCGGACCCTTGCCCACCATGATGTCGATCCGGAAGTCCTCCATCGCGAGGTACAGCATCTCCTCCGCCGGGCGCGCGATGCGGTGGATCTCGTCGATGAACAGGACGTCACCCTCGATGAGGTTGGAGAGCATGGCGGCGAGATCCCCCGGCCGCTCGAGAGCGGGCCCGGAGGTGATGCGGAGCGACCCGCCGAGCTCGGCCGCCACGATCATGGCGAGGCTGGTCTTCCCCAGGCCCGGAGGCCCGGAGAACAGCAGGTGGTCCGGGACCACACCACGACGGGTCGCCGCGGTGAGCACCAGCTCGAGCTGCTCGCGGACAGTCTCCTGCCCGATGAACTCACCCAGGTTCCGCGGGCGCAGGGCGCCCTCGACATCGGAGTCGAACGGGGTCGACGCCGCGGACAACTCGGCCTCCGCCCCGTCACCGGCCCCCGGCGTGAACGGCTCCTCGTCCCCGTGCCCGTACGGCCCCGTCATCAGCGCCTACCGAGTGAACGCAACGCCAGCCGCAGGGCCTCCGCCGGGCCGAGGTCCGGATCGGTCGACAGGACGGCGGTCGCGGCCTTCTCCGCCTCCGTGACGGAGAAGCCCAGTCCCTCGAGTGCGCCGGCCACCTCGGTCGCCGCCGGTCCACCCGGCATCCCCGGACCGTCGCCGCCGCCCACGGTGTCGTGCACCGGGCCGACCTTGTCCTTGAGTTCGAGCACCATCCGCTCGGCGGTGCGCTTGCCCACCCCGGGAACCCGCGTGAGCGCCTTGACGTCCTCGGTCCCCAGCGCTCTCACCAGCTGCTCGGGTTCGAGAGTGGCCAGGATGGCCAGAGCCAGACGCGGGCCGACGCCCGAGACCGTCTGGACCGTCGAGAAGAGGCGACGCGCATCGACAGAATCGAAGCCGTAGAGGGTCAGGGAGTCCTCGCGCACCACCAACTCGGTGTGCAGGGTCCCCTCGTCTCCCCGCCGCAGGCCCGCGAGCGCGGCCGGCGTCGCATGGACCAGGACGCCGACACCGCCGGCCTCCACCACGCAGCGGTCCAGACCGATCTCGGCCACCCTCCCCCTGATCGAGGCGATCACCAGCGCACTCCCTTCGTTCGAGCCATCGCCCGTGCCGCTGCCCGGGCGCGTTCCTGATCGGCGGAGCCGGTCCCACCCCGCGCCCGGCCGGCGTCGGCGGCCTCGGTC
>NZ_JAALED010000236.1:0-2629 GCF_014145155.1 Dietzia sp. B19
GGGGCCGGCGTGGGCGCCGCGCCGGGCTTCAGCGCCGCGGGTCCACCGGAGCCGGGGCTCGACGGCGCGGAGTCGACTCCACCGTCGGACGGTGCGTGCGACGCACGGAGACGTCGGACCACCGGGGCCTCGAGGGTCGACGATGCGGATTTGACGAACTCTCCCTGATCGCGGAGTTTCGTCAGAAGTTCTTTACTGGTGATACCGAACTCTTTTGCCAGCTCGTGTACCCGGGGCTTGCCTGCCACTGCTCTCCTCACTGCGAGGTCTTCACGGCAGGGCTGGCCGCGCGACCTCGGTCTACATTCGATGGACGTTCATCGCTGGAACTTCACGGTGTGCTCATCGTGTCTGGTCCGTTCCTTCTCTTGTGCTCCCCCGGTCGGCCCATGCGGCCGACGGGTGGTCTCGTGCTCACGACGATAGCGTCTCGAGCACCTCCGAGATCGCATCCTGGGACACGTTCCCGGCGACCCGCAGGGACCTGGTGAAGGCCTTGCGGTCGAGTGCTGTCGCGATGCACCGCTCGTCACGGTGCACCCAGGCTCCCCGCCCGACCGCTCGCCGGTCGGGGTCCGGCGAGAGGGCTGACGCCCGCGGATCGTGAACGATCCGCAGTAACCGGGAATCGGAATCCCGGCGGCGACAGCCGACGCAGGTCCTCACCGGACCCGGCACCTCGGCCGGGCCCTTCTGCTGGTCGTGATGCACCCGCATGAGACCGCCTCGGTTTCTCGCCGTCCCTCCCACGCGAGTGGGTGGACGTGAAGTCACTGTGACATCTGGTGAGTCTACAGGTCGTTGACTATCGACACTAACGGCGCGCCCGACCGCGTGGACCGCGACCGTGCCGGACGTCACTCCGCGTCGCTGTGGATGTCGATCCGCCACTGCGTCAGCCGGTGGGCCAGGCGGGCGTTCTGCCCCTCCTTGCCGATCGCCAACGAGAGCTGGTAATCGGGGACCACGACGCGCGCAGCCCTCGTCTCGGCGTCCGCGACGGTCACGGAGATGACCTTCGCCGGAGAGAGCGCGTTACCCACGAACACCGTGGGGTCCTCGTCGAAGTCGACGATGTCGATCTTCTCTCCGTTGAGTTCCGCCATCACCGCCCGGACCCGGGCGCCGTTCGGCCCGATGCAGGCGCCCTTGGCGTTGAGGCCCGACACCGTCGTCTCCACGGCGATCTTGGTCCGATGTCCGGCCTCGCGGGCGATCGCCGAGATCCGGACGGATCCGTCACCGATCTCCGGTACCTCCAGGGCGAAGAGTCCACGGACGAGATCGGGGTGGGTTCGCGACAGGGAGACGGAGGCACCGTGCGGCCCCTTGTGCACCCCCACGACGTGGCACTTGATGCGGTCGCCGTGCTGGTAGGTCTCGCCCGGGACCTGCTCGGCCGGTGCGATGGTGCCCTCGGTACCGCCGTTCTCGGGCCCGATGTGCACGACGACGATCCCCCGCGCGTTCGCACGGGAATCCGACTGGATGACCCCGCTGACCACCTCGCCCTCACGGGCGACCAGGTCGCCGTAGATCCGCTCGGTCTCGGCCTCGCGCAGGCGTTGCAGGATGATCTGCCGGGCCGTCGCCGCGGCCACCCGGCCGAAATCGGACGGGGTGGCGTCGAACTCGCCGATCCGATTGCCCTCGTCGTCGACCTCGGCCGCCATGACCGCGACGGTCCCGGCCTTCCGGTCGAGTTGGATCCGCGCGACGCGGTGCGCGTCATCGGTGCGCTTGTACGCGGTGAGCAGTGCGTTCTCCAGCGTCCGCACCAGGTCGTCCAGCGGGATCTCCCGCTCCTGGGACAACATGTTCAGCGCCGCCATGTCGATGTTCAACTGTCTTCTCCTCCTCGCACGCCTCGTCCGGGGTCCGCGGGCTCCGACAGGAGGGCGAGTTCGTCCTCCGGAGCGGGCCGGAACTCGACCCGGATCACAGCGCGTGCCACGTCGTCCAACGGTACCGAGTCCACACGCATCCCACGACCCGACCTGCGGACCAGACGTACGGTCCCCGTCTCCTCGTCGAGGTCTCCGATCCGCCCGCGGGCGGGGCCGGTGACACCGTCGACGTAACTCACGTCGACCTGACGCCCGCGCGCCCGCCTCCAGTGCCTGGGTGCCTCGAGCGGGGCGCCCACGCCGCGGCTCGTCACCTCGAACGTCACGGCCCGGTCGGGCCCACCCCACTGTTCGGCGAGGTCGTCGAGGCCGGTGGACAGCGTCGCGAGATCGTCCAGTGTGACACCGGAGTCGCCGTCAACGACCACGGTCACGTGCCAGTCGGCGGCCCGTGAATCCTCCCGGATCTCCTCGAGTTCGAGTCCACGGTCGGCGACCGCTCTACGGATATGGGCCCTGTCGGGCTCGGGGACGATCACGTTGCTCCTGGCGTCGCTGCTGGTGGGTGCCGATCCGGATTGCGGACGGGCCGGATCACTGTACCGCCCCCGGTCCGGCGGCCGACGGGCCCTGGCAGGATGTCGGGGTGCCCGTTTCCTCCACCACCCCCGTGTCGCGCCGACGGTTCGTCGCGGTGACGGCGGTCGCCACCGGAGTGGCGGCCGCCGGGGGTTGCGCCCTGCCCCTGGTCGACGACGAGCCGGACCCCCTGGTGCCGTTGG
>NZ_JAALED010000237.1:0-4504 GCF_014145155.1 Dietzia sp. B19
GGCCGGCCCGCCCGCGGGCGGGGTCGGGTTCTGGATCGACGAGGTCACGGTGGGATCGGAGGGCACCGACCAGAAGGCGTCGTTGGTGAAGAACTGGCCCGGGTCGTCGACCTGGTACTTGGCCAGCAGCTCACGCTGGACCTTGAACAGGTCCTCCGGGTAGCGCAGGTGCTCCTCGAGCTCCTCCGAGATCGCGTCCCGCGGCTGCACGATGCCGGGCAGGGCCTTCATCCAGGTCTGCAGCACCGGGTCCGACTCGTCGAACGCGTAGAGGTCCACCGTGCCGTCGTAGGCGTCGACCGTGGCCTTGACCGAGTTGCGGATGTACGAGACCTTCTCGTCCGGCAGCACCCGGCCGCCGGCCTCGTTGGTCGAGTCCGCCGTCATCGCCTCCAGCGAACTCAGCTCGGCGTACGGATAGGTCTTGAGCGTGGTGTACCCGTCGACGATCCACTTGATCCGTCCGTCGATCACGGCCGGGTACGTATTGGTGTCGGTGGTCAGCCACGGAGCGACCTTCTGGACACGGTCGCGGGGGTCGCGGTCGTAGATGATCTTGGAGTCATCGCCGATCAGGCTGGACAGCAGGATGTTGCGCTCGGCGAACCTCAGCGCGTAGGCCGTGCGGTTGATCCAGCCGCCGATCGGGACCCCGCCCTCGCCGGTGTAGGTGTACTGCTGGGTGTCCGTGTCGTACTCGCGCGGGCCCTCGCCGTTGTCGCCGACGATGGCGTAGTCGGGGTCGGACTGGGCGATCAGCGGACCGAAGTAGGTCCGCGGCTGGGTCACCGGGATCACCATCTCCTGACCACTGGCGATGGCCTCGAGGTCGGAGACCTGGAAGTTCGGCAGTCCGCCCCGATCCGAGCCGGCGTCGTCCGCGATCTCGTTGACGCGGTTGGCGGGCGCGGAGACGAATCCGTTGCCGTGGGTGTAGACGGTGTGCCGGTTGATCCAGTCCCGCTGGTTGGCCTGCAGGGACTCCGGGTTGAGCTCACGGGCGGCCACGAGGAAGTCCCGCATCTCACCGTCGATCGTGTACCTGTCGATGCCGAGCGTCTCGGGGAAGCCGTAGAAGTTCCGCAGCTGGTGCAGCTGGGTGAACGTGGGCGAGAGGACGTTGGGGTCGAGCACGCGGACGTTGGACAGCGTCGTGACGTCCGAGCCCGCCTCCCGCGGGTTCGGGTCGGCCGAGCCCCAGTTCTCTATGTAGGTGACGCGGTCGTCCCCGATGTCGTACGCGGCCCGCGTGGCCTCGATGTTGCGGGCGATGTACTCCCGCTCCTTCTCGGCGCGGTTGGGGTTGACGGAGAACTGCTCCACGGCGAGCGGCCAGGCCGAACCCACCACGAGCGCGGAGAACAGCAGGAGCACGGTGGCGAGCGCGGGGATGCGCAGGTCCCTGATCACGATCGCGGAGAAGAAGGCGATCGCGCAGACGATGGCCACGGAGAACATGAAGATCTTGGCCGGGATCAGCGCGTTGACATCGGTGTGTCCGGCACCGGTGAACGTCGCGTTCTCCCGGAACAGCAGCTCGTAGCGGTCGAGCCAGTAGGCGGCCGCCTTGAGCAGGATGAACAGTCCGGCGAGGCTGACCAGCTGGATCCGCGCGGCGCGGGTCAGCGCACCCTCACGCGCTCCGGGACGGAGCCCACCGAACAGGTAGTGCGTGACGAGATTGGCGAGGAAGGCCAGGACCACGGCCACCATGAGCCAGGTGACGATCGACCGCCACAGCGGCAGCTCGAAGGCGTAGAAGGAGATGTCGAGCCCGAACTGCGCATCCGTCTGACCGAACGGCGTGGAGTTGAAGAACGCCAGGACCGACTGCCAGCCCGACTGCGCCACCGAACCGGCGAGGAGGCCGATCGCGACAGGGACCCACAGCACCGTCTTGGCCGGAGAGTCGCCGAGAGCCGCCCGGTACCTCGCCAACGCATCGGGCATCCCCGGCTGTGCCAGGAACACCGGCCGGTACCGGAAGGCCAGCAGGATCCCCGCGGCGATCGCGAGTCCCACCAGGAGGGCGACCACGACGAACAGACCGATCCGCGTGAGCAGCTCGGTCCTCATCACACTGGTGGCGTCGACCGAGCCGAACCACAGCCAGTTGGTGTAGGTGGAGTTGATCCTCGGCAGTACCTGGATCAGGACGATGAGGATGACGATGGAGATGGCGACGGCTCGGCCGCGACGTGAGATCGCGATCGGCCGACCGGGATTACCGGGTGGGCGGACGGACACCGGGGAAGCTCCTGGACTGCTGGGGCGGACATGCTCGTGGAACCCACCTTACGGAAAAGCGTCGCCTCACCCGCAGGTCGGTGGCTCTCCCCCGGAAACGGCCTCCTCCAGCGCCTCCAGCGCGCCCCGGAGGGTGTCCACCTCGATCAGGCGGATGCCACCCGGTGGGTCCTGCACGGCTTCCGCACAGTTTCCGGCGGGGACGAGGAACTCGGTCGCCCCCGCATCCCGGGCGGCACGGATCTTGTGCGTGATCCCCCCGATCGGCCCGACGGTTCCGTCGACCCGGATCGTGCCCGATCCGGCGACCTCGGCCCCGCCGGTCAACTCGCCCGGGGACAGCTTGTCCACGATCGCGACCGCCAGGACCAGCCCCGCCGAGGGGCCGCCCACGTTCGGGTCGATGTTGATCTCGACGTCCGTCCCGTCGGCCGGTGTGTCGCCGACGAGGATGCCCAGGCGGCCCTGGTCGGGATCGCCGTCCGGTCCGGCGGGCTGCAACGTCGTCGTCGTCGTCTCCTCGCGCCCGTCCCTGGTGAACCCGATCCGGACCTCGTCGCCCGGACGGTGGGCGCTGACCTGCTCGACCACCGCTGTCGAATCCGAGACCCGCTCCCCGCCGATCGAGGTCAGGATGTCGCCCTCACGGAGGAGGTCGGCCGCCGCGCCCTCCGGGTCGACGGCCTCGACCCGGGGCTGCATCGGGATCCCCAGGTACCCGTAGGCGGCGGCCTCGGCCGAGTTCTCCGACCCCACCATCTCCGCGGCGTTGGACTCGCGGACCTCGTCCCTCGACCGTTCCGGGGGGAAGACCTGGTCGCGGGGGACCACCATCTGCACCGGATCCAGCCAGAACCTCATGGCGTCGAGCAGGGTCAGGTTGTCGCGGACCGCGACCGTCGTCATCCGTAGTGCTCCGGAGGTCTCGTCCGCCTCACGCCCGCTGACCTCGACGACGGGGACCGTCTCCACCCCGTCGCCACGCTCGACCTCGACCTCCCCGAGGGTGTCGTAGGTGGGCCCGGGGCCCATGGCCACGAGCGGCACGGTCGCCGACGTGGCCAGGACGAGCAGCAGCACCGCCGGGACCAGAGCGGCGAGGAGGGTCAGCAGTCGGCGACTCACGGGGGCAAGGGTAGTCCGCGCGGGCGGAACCGTGACGTCGCGCCCGGACCTGCGCACCCGTCGGGCTGTACCGTTGTGGCATGAACCAGCCCTTCGGTTTCTCCGCTTCCGATGACGACGGTCGCGACGACGACCGGGGCCGCGACCCGGGCGGCCCCGGCGGTTTCGACCCCTCCCAGTTCGGTCAGTTCGGCCAGATGCTCTCCCAGTTCGGGCAGATGCTCGGCTCCATGGGGTCAGCGATGACCGGGCCCGGCGCCTCCGGTCCGGTGAACTACCAGCTCGCCCGCACCGTGGCACTGCAGGCCCTCGGTCGTACCCCGGTCGTGAGCGAGGCCTCCGGCACCGCCGCGCAGGAGTCCGTCCGGCTGGCCGAGCTGTGGCTGGACGAGACCACGGTGTTCCCCTCCGGCGTACACCGGACCGAGGTGTGGACCCCCCAGCAGTGGGTCGAACAGTCCCTCCCCACATGGGAGAAGATCTGCACCCCGGTCGCCGAGCAGATGAACTCGGCCACCAAGGGGGCGATGCCCGAGGAGGCGCGCCAGCTCGCCGGCCCGCTCCTGGGAATGCTCGACCAGATGGGCGGCATGGGCTTCGGGATGCAGCTCGGCCAGGGACTGGGCAAGCTCGCCCCCGCCGTGCTGTTCTCCTCTGAGGTGGGGCTCCCGTTCGGGGACGACGGCGTGGCCGCCCTGTGCCCGACCGCGATCGACGCGTTCGCCGAGGAGCTCGAGCTGCCCCGCCAGGAGGTCGTGGTGTTCCTGGCCGCGCGCGAGGCCGCGCACATCCGGTTGTTCGCCGGAGCGCCCTGGCTGCGGGCTCGGGTGCTGGCCACCGTCGAGGAGTACGCCCGCGGGATCCGGGTCGACACCTCGGGGCTCGACGACCTGGCCTCGGGACTCGACCCGTCCATCCTCCAGGACCCCACCAAGCTCCAGGAACTGCTGTCCGGCGGCGCGGGCGCCATCGGCCCCAAGGTGACGAATGTCAACGAGGCCGCGCTCGGCCGCCTCGAGACGCTGCTCGCCCTGGTCGAGGGCTGGGTCGACGCTGTCGTCACCGCCGCGGTCGGTGACCGACTGCCCAGCGCGGACAAGCTGCGCGAGATGTGGCTGCGACGCCGGGCCAC
>NZ_JAALED010000238.1:0-4199 GCF_014145155.1 Dietzia sp. B19
CGCGGGCCCGCGAGCGCGTCGTCAGACGCGGGCCCGGGAGCGCGCGGGCGGCTCGTCGAGGTGCACCGAATACCTGCGCACCAGCGCCCGCCACACCAGCGGCCCGACCGTCACCAGCACCAGCGCGATGGCGCCGATCAGTGCAGGCGAGGCCCCGAGCATCGCCGAGGCGGTGACCGCCAACACGATGGTGATGCCCCGCCGGATCAGTCCCTGCGGCACCCGTCCGGCGAACTTCGACCCGACGTACGTCCCGATCGCCCCGCCGATCAGCAGGGGCACCAGAAGGTTCCAGTCGACGCCGGTCACCATCACGTGGCCGATCGCCGCCGCGATCACCAGCGGGACCGCCTGCACGAGGTCGGTGCCCACCAGCCGCAGCGCGGCCAGGGTCGGGTACAGCAGCATGATGCACATCATGATGACCGTGCCGGAACCCACCGAGGTGATGCCCACCATCAGCCCGCCGATGACTCCGACCAGCAGGGTGATCAGCGGCTTGACGGGCGGGTTGGGGTCGCTGCCCGTACGGATCTTGCCGGCCATCTCGAAGAAGGCGCGCAGGAAATAGGCGGAGGACGCCACGATGAGCGTGCCGCCGATGGCCTTCTTCAGCAGCCCCTGGACGTCGTCGGCTCCCACCGCGTGCACCAGCCAGGCCCCCAGATACGCCGTCGGGACCGAACCCAGGATCAGCCAGAACGCGATCTTCAGGTTGGGTTTGCCGTGCTTCCAGTGCACGCCGGCCCCGATGACCTTGTTCACCGCGTTGACCACCAGATCGTTGGCCACGGCGGCGGTGGGCGGGATCCCCACGAGGATGAGCGCGGGCGTCATCAACGCCCCGCCGCCCATCCCCGTCAGACCTATGACCACGCCGATCACCGCGCTGACGACCAGCAGACCCAGCGAGTCGTAGGTCCAGAGCGCCTCCGGCACCGGGTCAGACCCCGAGGATCGAGCTGACGATCCGCTGAGCCACCTCTTCCGCGGTGCCGTCCTCCGGCCGGATGTGCAGGTCGGGGGTCAGCGGCGGCTCGTATGGCGCGGACACGCCGGTGAACTCGGGGATCTCTCCCGCCCGCGCCTTGGCGTAGAGCCCCTTGGGGTCACGTGCTTCGCACTCGGCCAACGGGGTGTCCACGAACACCTCGGTGAAGGGCAGGTCGGCCGCGGCGTGGACGCTGCGTGCCTTGTCGCGGTCGGCGCGCATCGGGGAGATGAGGGAACAGATGACGACGACGCCGGCGTCGGCGAACAGCGCCGCCACCTCCGCGGTGCGGCGGATGTTCTCCGCCCGGTCGGAGGCCGAGAACCCGAGGTCGGCGTTGAGGCCGTGCCGCAGATTGTCGCCGTCGAGGATGTAGGCGGGGTGCCCGGACTCGATGAGCAGCCGCTCCACCTCGGAGGCGACCGTGGACTTGCCCGAGCCCGACAGGCCCGTGAGCCACAGCGTGCGACCCTGCCCGCGGTCTCCGCGCTGGACGGCGCCGGCGTGCCACACCACGTTGGAACCGGTGGTGGCGGGGCCGATGATCATGCCCGCGCCCACGGTGTTGCCGGTGAGCTCGTCCACGAGGATGAACGCGCCGGTGTCGCGGTTACGGCGGTACGGGTCGTACATCAGCGGGGTCTGCGTGCGCAGGCCGATGCGGCCGATCTCGTTGAGCCCCAGCTCGGTGGAGTCGGGGTCGCGGTGCAGGGTGTTGATGTCGAGCCGGTACTCCAGGCCCGTGACGATCGCCTTGGTGTCGCGGGTGGTGTGCTTGACGACGTACCGCTTGTTGGGCGTGAGCGTGGAGTCGTCGGCGAACCAGCAGACCATGGCCTCCAGCTCCGTGCCCTGGTGCGGGCGGTTGCCGGGTCGGGCGATCATCTCACCGCGGACGATGTCGATCTCGTCGTTGAGTGCGATGGTCACCGCGGCCGGTGCCGCCGCCTCGTCCAGTTCCGCGCCGCCCGGGCCCCAGATGGCCTTGATGGTGGACTGCCGACCGGACGGCATGACCACCACCTCGTCGTCGACCTTCATGATGCCCCCGGCGACCGTGCCGGCGAAGGACCGGTGGTCCAGGCCGTCGGCGCGCTGGGGGCGGATCACGTACTGCACCGGGAACCGGACGTCGGTCAGGTTGCGGTCCGAGGCGATGTGCACGTTCTCGAGATGGTCGAGCAGGGCCGGCCCCGTGTACCAGGGCATCGAATCGGTGCGGTCGACCACGTTGTCGCCCTTGAGCGCGGACAGCGGCACGAACGTCACGTCGTGGACCTCGAGCTTGGCGGCGAAGTCGGTGAACTCGGAGCGGATGGCCTCGTAGGTGGCCTCGTCGTAGTCGACCAGGTCCATCTTGTTGACGGCCACGACCAGGCGCGGGATGCCCAGCAGCGCGGAGAGGAACGCGTGCCGGCGCGTCTGCTCCAGCACCCCCTTGCGGGCGTCGACCAGGATGATCGCCACGTCGGCCGTCGAGGCGCCCGTGACCATGTTGCGCGTGTACTGCACGTGGCCCGGGGTGTCGGCGATGATGAACTTGCGGCGCGGGCTCGAGAAGTAGCGGTAGGCCACGTCGATCGTGATGCCCTGCTCGCGCTCGGAGCGCAGCCCGTCGGTGAGCAGCGCGAGGTCGGTGTACTCGTCACCGCGCTTGGCCGAGGTGGCCTCGATCGAGGCGAGCTGGTCCTCGAATATCCCCTTGGAGTCGTAGAGCAGGCGCCCGATGAGGGTCGACTTGCCGTCGTCGACCGACCCCGCCGTGGCGATGCGCAGCAACTGGGCGTGTTCGGACATGGTGCTCAACTGCTCCGGGGTGAGAGTCGAGGCGGTGGCGAGCGTCGGCCCGCTGGTCGCGGACGATGCCGTGGTGGCGGAGCTCATCAGAAGTAGCCTTCCTTCTTGCGGTCTTCCATGCCGGCCTCGGAGATCCGGTCGTCGGCACGGGTGGCGCCGCGCTCGGTGACGCGGGTCCCCGCGACCTCGGCCACGACGGCGGCGTTGTCGGCGGCGTCGGACTCCACACACCCGGTGCAGGTGGCGTCGCCGACGGTGCGGAAACGGACGAGCTCGGTGCGCGCCTCCTCGCCCGGGAGGGTCTCGAGGAACCGCGTCTTGGCCAGGAGCATCCCGTCGCGCTCGATCACCTCGCGCTGGTGCGCGTAGTAGATCGGCGGCAGGTCGATGTCCTCCCGCTCGATGTACTGCCAGATGTCCAGCTCGGTCCAGTTGGACAGCGGGAACACCCGGATGTGCTCGCCCTTGCGGTGGTTGCCGTTGTACAGCTTCCACAGCTCGGGGCGCTGTGCGCGCGGGTCCCAGGCGCCGAACGCGTCACGGAAGGAGAAGACGCGCTCCTTGGCGCGGGCCTTCTCCTCGTCGCGGCGGGCGCCGCCGAACACGGCGTCGAAGCGGTTCTCCTGGATGCCGCGCAGCAGGGCGGCGGTCTGGAGTCGGTTACGGCTGGTGCCGACGCCCGTCTCCTCGACCACGCGGCCGGCGTCGATGTCGTCCTGGACGTACGACACGAGCAGCTGGACCCCGGTCTCCTCGACCACCCGGTCCCGGTACTCGATGACCTCGTCGAAGTTGTGACCGGTGTCGACGTGCATGAGCGGGAACGGCATGGGCGCGGGCCAGAACGCCTTGCGCGCCAGGTGGAACATCACCACGGAGTCCTTGCCGCCGGAGAACAGCATCCCCGGACGTTCGAACTGCGCGGCTACCTCGCGGAAGATGTGGACGGACTCGGCCTCGAGTGCGTCGAGGTGCGAGAGCGTCACCGCCGTCCTCGCTGTCATGCGACCTCCAATGTCGTGGGCTCGTCCGGCGTGACCGGACAGCAGACCGCAGACAGGTCTGTCTGCGGTCCGGCTCGGAGACCATCGTGCTCCCCGAGCGGCCCGATTTACATCTCGGAGACGGCAATCCCGGGCAGATCGTCCGCATGTCGACATAGGCTGTCGGATATGCGACACGAACCCACCCACCGTGTACTCTCCGTGATCGAGGCGCTGTCGATCGAGGGCCCGCCGTTGCCCCTCGCCGAGATCGCCCGGGCCACCGGGGCCAGTCGCTCGACCCTGCACGCCGTGCTCGCCGAGATGCAGGACGAGCAGTGGGCCGAGAAGCTCGAGGGCGGGTGGCGCGCCGGGCCCCGGATGCGCTCGGTCGCCGCGTCGCTGTCCGCCGAGGTCGACCTGGCCCG
>NZ_JAALED010000239.1:0-3970 GCF_014145155.1 Dietzia sp. B19
GTTCGACGCAGCGGTCCGAGCCGGCGCCCGACCCGCCGGCTCGTGGGCGTTCGAGGCCCTCCGCGCGGTGGAGACGGACCCGCTCCGGGCCCGCCTCGGCGTGGACACTGACGTCAAGACCATCCCCCACGAGATCCCCACGTGGATCGGCGAGGTGGCGCAGCGCGGCGCGGTCCACCTGGACAAGGGGTGCTACCGGGGCCAGGAGACGGTCTCCCGCGTCCACAACCTCGGCAAGTCCCCCCGGGTCCTCGTACGACTGCACCTCGACGGCTCCGGCGGCGACCAGGCGCTCGCCCCCGGCGCCGAGGTCCTCGCCGGTGGCCGCACCGTCGGTCACGTGGGGACCGTCGTCCAACACCACGAGTACGGGCCGGTGGCGCTCGCCCTGATCAAGAGATCGGTGGCCCCGGACACCGTTCTCGAGGTGGACGGTGTCTCCGCCGCCATCGACGCCGACTCCGTCCCGCACGACTCCGGTCCGCAGGCCGGACGCGAGGCGATCCGCAGGCTGCGCGGCCAGCCCTAGGCGCCGGAGGTGGCCCTCACGACACCCGGGCGGACATTCCGCGCCGGGCACGCTATCCTGTGGACAGGCAGATACTCACATTGATGGGCACCCCCGAGGTGGCCCAGCACCGTTTCCGAGGGGGTCAGGTCAATGGGCCGAGGCCGCGCGAAGGCGAAGCAGACCAAGGTCGCTCGCGAACTCAAGTACAACACTCCACAGACGGACCTGGAACGTCTCCAAGCGGAGTTGGCGGGTGGTGGCTCGCCCACCACGCGACTCGACACCGAGCGGCCCAGTACCGACGAGGACGACGACCCGTACGGGTCGTGGTCCGACGGCGACAGCAGGTTCTGATCGCGCTCCCCGACTAGCACCTACACGTGGGCCGGGCATCCTCGCTGGATGCCCGGCCCACGTGTGTGCGGCGGAGTGCGCCGATCGACTAGAACCGCGCGTGCGATCCCTCGAGGACGACGCGCGGACCGTCCGCCGCGACCTCCCCGGCCTTGTCCACGTGACCGATCACCCAGTTGTCCACGTGCCGGGCCGTGAGCACCGCCTGGGCGCGGTCCACGTCCTCGGCCGGGAGGACGGCGATCATGCCGACCCCCATGTTGAACGTGCGCTCCATCTCGGCCTGTTCGACACGGCCGTGGTGGGCGATCGTGCCGAACACGGCGGGCACGGGCCACCGACCGCGGTCGAGACGTGCGACCAGTCCGCGCGGCATGACCCGCGCGAGATTCTCCGCCAGGCCGCCACCGGTGACGTGGCTGAACACCCGGACGTCGGTCTCGGCGATCAGGCTCAGACAGTCCAGGGCGTAGATGCGGGTGGGCTCGAGGAGCTCCTCGCCCAGTGTCCGACCGAACTCCTCCACGTGCCCCTCCAGAGGGAGGCGGGCGAGCTCCAGCAGCACGTGTCGGGCCAGCGAGTACCCGTTGGAATGCAGGCCCGAGGACGCCATTCCCACGATCACGTCGCCGGGGCGGACGTTCTCCGCCTTGAGGACCTCGTCGGCCTCGACGATCCCGACCCCCGTGCCCGAGATGTCGTACTCGCCAGGGGCCATCAGCCCGGGGTGCTCGGCGGTCTCCCCGCCCAGCAGGGCGCAACCGGCCCGGACGCAGCCCTCGGCGATCCCCTCGACGATGGCGGCCACGTGCTCCGGCACGACCTTGCCGATCGCGATGTAGTCCTGGAGGAACAGCGGCTCGGCCCCGCACACCACCAGGTCGTCCACCACCATGGCCACGAGGTCGATACCGACCGTGTTGTGGACGTCCATGGCCTGCGCCACCGCGATCTTGGTCCCTACGCCGTCCGTCGACGAGGCCAGCAGCGGCTGACGGTAGGAGTTCCTCAGGGAGAACAGCCCGGCAAAGCCCCCGAGTCCACCCATCACCTCCGGACGGGTCGCGCGCTTGGCGTGGGGCGCGAAGAGCTCGACGGCGCGCTCGCCGGCGTCGATGTCGACTCCGGCGGCCGCGTACGAGGCGCCGCTCGCGGGGTGGGGGTTCTCGGTCATCTTCGATTCTCCTCATCGGCGCCCGTGGTCGGGCGCCAGGTCAGGGTCGGCGGACGGCGTCCGCGTTGTCGTGCAGAACCAGGTGCCGGTCGGGGGTCTCCCCGTCGACCTGGGCGGCCAGTGCCAGCACGGCCGCGCTCATCGGCGAGTCGTCCGGGAGCGGGATCGGGTAGTGGCCGTCGAAGCACGCGGCGCACAGTTCGTCCTGGGGCTGCGCCGTGGCCTCGATCATCCCGTCCACCGAGATGTACCCGAGGGTGTCCGCCCCGATCGCCCGGCGGACGCCCTCGAGCATCCCGTCGGTGGCGTCGACACCGTTGGCGATCAGTTCGGCGGGGCTGGCGAAGTCGATGCCGTAGAAGCACGGCCAGCGGACCGGCGGGGAGGCGATGCGGACGTGCACCTCGAGGGCACCCGCCTCCCGCAGCATCCGGATCAGGGCCCGTTGGGTGTTGCCGCGGACGATCGAGTCGTCCACCACCACCAACTTCTTTCCCTGGATGACCTCACGCAGCGGGTTGAGCTTGAGGCGGATGCCGAGCTGGCGAATGGTCTGGCTGGGCTGGATGAACGTGCGCCCGACGTAGGCGTTCTTGGTCAGGCCCTGGGCGAACGGGATGCCCGAACCCTGGGCGTAACCGACGGCCGCCGGGGTCCCCGACTCCGGAACGGGGATCACCAGGTCTCCGTCGGCGGGGTGTTCCAGCGCCAGTTTGCGGCCGATCTCCACGCGGGTCGAGTTGACCGAGCGCCGGTTGATCACCGAATCGGGACGCGCCAGGTAGACGTACTCGAAGACACAGGTCTTGGGGGTCGGCTCGGCGAGCTTGCGCGACCGGACGCCGTCGGCGTCGATCGCGATGAGCTCACCGGGCTCGATGTCGCGGACGAACGACGCGCCGACGATGTCGAGCGCCGACGTCTCGGAGGAGACCACCCAACCGCGTTCGAGACGACCGAGCGCGAGCGGGCGGACGCCGTGCGGGTCGCGAGCGGCGTACAGGGTGTTCTCGTCGGAGAAGGTGAGGCAGTAGGCACCGCGCAGGCGCGGCAACAACCGGGCCGCGGCCTCCTCGAGACCGCCCTCCCCCGCCTCGTGCGCGAGGAGCGTGGAGACGATGTCCGAGTCCGAGTGGGTGCTGCCCTCGGTGTACCCGCGGATCCCCAGTGTGGTGGCGTACCGCTTGAGTTCCTGGGTGTTGACGAGGTTGCCGTTGTGGCCCAGCACCACGGACCCGCCGGCGGTGGTGGGCCTGAACATGGGCTGCGCGTTGTCCCAGGACGCGGCGCCGGTCGTGGAGTACCGGCAGTGACCGATGGCCACGTGTCCGCTCATCGACTCGAGGGTCTTCTCGTCGAAGACCTGGCTCACCAGGCCGAGGTCCTTGTAGACCAGCACCTGCTCGCCGTCCGCGACCGCGATACCGGCGGCCTCCTGGCCACGGTGCTGCAGCGCGTACAGGCCGTAGTAGGTGAGCTTGGCGACGTCCTCGCCCGGAGCCCAGACACCGAAGACGCCGCACTCCTCGACCGGACCGATGCGCTCGGTGTCGATCGGCAGGCCGGTCGGGCCGGGAGCGGACGGGTCGGGCAGACCCAGACCGACGGCGCGGCCACTGGTGCGGCGGAGTGCTCCGGACGGGGCCGGACGTGACGACGTGCTCTCCACCTGGTGGTGCTCCCTCATGTTTCGGGGCGGTCCGCCCGGACGGACCCCGGCGGTGCGGTTCGAGTGTACGTTCCCCGACCCCCGTGACCCCAGTCCCGTGTCCCCGTCCCGCGGGTGGGCCCCTTCTCATGCGCAGCTCGTCCGGACCCGCCCGGGTCGCCGAACGCTCAGCCGAGACGCACCACCGGCAGCCCCGCCGCGACCTCACCGGCCCGGGTCCCCGATGCCCGGACCCTCCCCGCGGTCACCGCGGACTCCCAGC
>NZ_JAALED010000240.1:0-2432 GCF_014145155.1 Dietzia sp. B19
CGCCGCACGTCCGTGAGCGGTCCAGCCGGATCGTCAAGACCCGCGGGGTGCTGCAGGCCGCCGAGGTGGACGGCCCCCCGGACGCCCACACCCGGATCACGCTGCTCGGGGTGCGTGAGCCCGACCCGGGCGGGTCGGCCACGCCGCTCGGCCTGTACCGCCTGGAGCCCTCCACCGGGCGCACCCACCAGCTCCGCGTCCACATGAACGCGCTCGGCACGCCGATCCTCGGCGACGACCTGTACCCGCGGGTGCGGACGATCACGCCCGGCGACTTCTCCCACCCGCTGCAGTTGCTCGCGGAGACCATCGGGTTCACCGACCCCGTCTCCGGTGCCGAACGACGATTCAGGACCCGCAGGTCGCTCGAGGCGTGGCCGTCCGGGAAGGCCCGGTCGCAAGATCCGGGCCATCCCCCATCGGCACCCGCTCCGAACTCCTGCATGCTTTAGGTCGACCACCATGATCCAGGGGAGCAGATGACCACGCAGGCCGAGACCCAGCACCGGGCGGAGGGCGCGGATCTCGCAGCCGTCGCCACAGACCTCGTCATGACCTACGGCGAGGGCGAGACCGAGGTCCGCGCGCTGGACCACGTCAGCGCCTCGTTCGAGCGCGGACGGTTCACCGCGATCATGGGCCCGTCCGGCTCGGGCAAGTCCACGCTGATGCACTGCATGGCCGGCCTGGACCGGCCGACCTCGGGATCGGTGCGGGTGGGTGAGACCGAGATCGTGGGTCTGGCGGACAAGGAACTCACCGCGCTGCGCCGCGACCGGATCGGGTTCGTGTTCCAGTCCTTCAACCTCGTCCCCACCCTGACCGCCGAGGAGAACATCACGCTCCCGCAGGACATCGCGGGCCACGCCATCGACCGCGCGTGGTTCGACGAGGTGATCGGGCGGCTGGGGATCGCCGACCGCCTGTCCCACCGCCCCTCGGAGCTGTCCGGCGGACAGCAGCAGCGCGTCGCCTGCGCGCGTGCGCTGGTGGGGCGCCCGGACATCCTGTTCGGCGACGAGCCCACGGGAAACCTCGACTCCACCTCGTCGGCGGAGGTGCTGTCGATCCTTCGCAGTGCGGCGGACGATTTCCAGCAGACCGTCGTCATCGTCACCCACGACCCGCGTGCCGCGACCTACGCCGACCGCGTCCTGCTGCTCGCCGACGGCCGGGTCGTGCGTGAGCTCTCCCATCCCACGTCCGACGAGATCCTGGCGGCCATGGGCGCGCTCGAGGAGCGGTGATGGCCGCCCGCCACGCCGCTGGTCACGCCCCCAGCCATTCCCGGCCCATGCTCCGGGTGTCCCTGCGCAACATCGCGGCGCACAAGCTGCGACTGGTCCTGTCCGTCCTCGCCGTGGTGCTCGGCACCGCGTTCGTCACCGGTTCGCTGGTGTTCACCTCGACCCTCAAGAGCACGTTCGACGGCCTGCTCGACCAGGGCACGCAGGACCTGTCCGCGATGATCGAACCCGAAGATCCCCGGGGCGCCGGGGTGCCGTTCGAGGTCGCCGACCGCGCGCTCGGCCTGCCGGGCGTCGAGGCGGTCACCCCCGGGGTGACCGGCACCGTGGTGATGTTCAACTCCGACGGCACGCCCTATCAGTCGGGTGGCGCCCCGTCGGAGGGGCTGGAGTGGGTCGAGCCCGACCAGGCCGTCGGGAGCAGCAGCTGGATCTCGGACGGGCGCGCTCCGGCCGCGGACGGCGAGGTCGTCCTCCCCGAGTCGGTGTTGGACAACGCGGGGCTCTCGATCGGCGACTCCGCGCGGGTGTACACCACCTCCCAGGGGATGATCGACGTCACGGTCGTGGGCTCGTACTCCTCGGAGACCGACGTCGGCGGCTACGTCGGGGTCGGCTTCACCTCCGCACAGGCCCGCGCCCTGTTCACCGACGGGGAGAACGCCACCAACGTCGCCGTCCGTGCGGTCCCCGGCGTGAGCCAGGAGGAGATGCGCGACACGCTCGCCGCCGAGTTCCCCGAGTACGAGGTGAGCACGGGCGAGGAGGTCAAGGAGAGGCTCTCCGAGCAGCTGTCGACCATCCTGGACTTCGTCAACTACTTCTTCGTGGCCTTCGGCCTGATCGCGCTGCTCGTGGGCACGTTCATCATCTACAACACCTTCTCGATGCTGGTGGCGCAGCGGTTGCGCGAGCTGGCCCTGTTGCGGGCGATCGGCGCGACCCGCGGGCAGCTCACCCGGTCCGTGCTGGCCGAGGCCGCGCTGACCGGTCTGGTCGGCTCCGCGATCGGGGTCCTGGCCGGCTTCGGACTGGCCCGGGTCATCTTCGCCGTACTCGACGCCTTCGACCTGGGGATCCCCTCAGGGGCCCTGGCACTCACCCCGATGTCCGTCATCACCCCGCTGGTGCTGGGCTTCGTCGTCACCGTGTTCTCCGCCTGGGCGCCCGCCCGGCGCGCCGGAC
>NZ_JAALED010000241.1:0-2152 GCF_014145155.1 Dietzia sp. B19
CGGTCGGCCACGCCGGCCACACCCCCTCCGCCACACGTCCGGCCGGCGACCCGGTGGTCGCCCGAGGGGATACTAGAGGCCCGTGGGCCCCGTCGGGGGCCGGTGCCGGGTCAGCGCAGGGTGACCTGACGTGCTCTCAGGCCGTCGCGCGACGCGCGCTCGTCGGAGCTGAGCGGACCGTCCTTCGCCAGGGCCTCGCCCAGTCGCGCGTCGAGCTCCAGCAGTCCCGGCGCCCACTCCTGATGGTGCATCTCCGGGTCCAGGTCGAACACCGGCACGAGCAGCCCGTGGGTACGGAACGACCCCGCGAACCGGGACCCCTCGCCCAGGTGGAGGCCGCCGGCGGAGTGCACGCGCGCGAGTGCCTCGAACAGCGCGTCCTCGTCCTCCGGGCGCACCCAGCGGACGTGGGCCTTCTCGCCCGCGTCGACCCACCAGGCCGCCTCGATGCCGTCGGCCGCGACCCTGGCGGAGGGCATCATGACCTCGTTGGCGTTCTTGATGGCCTGGGCGATCTCCGGCCTGACCTGGGCGCCCTCGGCGAGCCACCAGGAGAAGTCGCCGTGCACCGCGATCTCGAGCGGGGCGTCGGCGACCACGACGTCCTCCAACGCCGGGGTGGACTCGTCCGGGTGGGAGGACGTCAGGGTCTCCCCTCCCCCGGCACGCGAGGCCCAGTCCACCGCGTAGGCCAGGTCGGCCGCCGGATCGGGTCCGTGGACCTGCACCTGGAGACCCACCATGGCCTCACCGCCCAGCTCGTCGTCGCGCACCAGGCCGGCGATGGCCCCCGGCAGGACGGTCGCCAGGATGATCTCCCGCTTCTCGGCGGTGGTGGTGAGTCGCGCGGTCGCCGACGGCACGAACTCGCGCATCGCGACCATGTCGCACTCACCGGCGAACCCGGCGAACGGCCGGGGTTCCGTGCTCAGTTCCTCACGCTCGGCCGCGCGAGCGGCGATCTTGGCCTGGCGGTTGCCGCCGGACTTGGGCTCATTATGGCGCTGACGTCTACCCACGGGCACCACGATACGGTGCGCCCGCGCGGCCCGCCCCCCGGACATCGCACTCTGATGCCGTCAGCGCACGGGGGCCCCGGATCGGGTCGGCCGTGACGGGGTCAGTCGCGACGCGTGGGCCCGTCCAGGACGCCCCGGGCCCGTGACGGGACGTTGGTGGCCACCCACTCCACGCCCAGGTCGCGGCACAGGAGCATGTCCGCCGGGTCGTCGACGGTCCAGCAGTAGGTCCCCATCCCCCGCGACCTCCAGTACTCGACCAACCACGGCCGCGCCCGGAGCGCGCCGATGCTCGGGCCCATCAACTGGGCGCCGAACCCCTCGGCCGGCCACGACTTGAGGACGTTGCCGCGCTCGCGGAGCTGCACGGTCGGCACCTGCGGGGCCAGTTGCCTGAACCGTCGCACCGCCATCACGGAGAAGCTCATCATGAGCGCGCGGGACTCGGCGTGCGAGGCGGGCCGGTCCAGACCGAAGTACCTCAGCTCGTCCCGGAGCGCGACCTCGACGCGGCCGCCGGTGGGCACCGGGTGCTTGGTCTCCAGGAACAGCTTCACGTGCGGGTACGCCTCGGCCATCACCAGGAGACTGCGCAGCGTGAGGAGTGGTTCGGGCCGGCGGTGCACCGGATGCCAGGAGCCCAGGTCGAGGGCGGACAGCTCGTCCAGGGTGCTGGAGTGGACCCAGACGTCGCGGTCCGCCACGCGCGCGGTCCGGGGATCGTGCAGGAGCACCGGGACGCCGTCGGAGGTGAGCCGCACATCCACCTCGAGCGCCTCTGCGCCCTGCTCGAGGGCCTTCTCGTAGGCGACGAGCGTGAGTTCGGGGAACTCGGCCGAGGCCCCTCTGTGGGCGACGACCCCGCTGCCGGTGGACACCGTGGACCGCAGATGTGTGGTCGCGGGGACCGTCACGTCTCACTCCTCTCGAGCCGGGGACGTCTCCACGATGCCCCGCGGGAGAAGCCGCCGGGTGAACCGCGGGGAAGGCTCATCGAAACTCCGCATGGCGGTCCGGGTCTCACGCGCCGCCCACACCGCGGCGGCCGCCGCGAGCGCGGTGAGGAGAACCGTGTCCGCCGCGGCCTGCGAGCCCTCACCCGTGCCCCGCCACAGTGCGAGCGCGACCGCGAT
>NZ_JAALED010000242.1:0-3140 GCF_014145155.1 Dietzia sp. B19
CGGGCGGCCGGGGCGGCCGCCACGCCGCGGGTGTCCGCCCCGGCTCCGTGTGTCCGGGGGGCCGAAGTCACCCGGTTCGTGTGCGTCGTCGCTGTGCATCGCCGACTCCCAATGTCCTGGGCGCCCCATCGGCGCCCGCCTGCCATAGAGTATTCGCGACATCCCAAAGAGTGTCAACGACATATCGCTAAAGGGTTGGTGCGCGGGACGTCCGACCGGTCGGGCAGGATGGGGGTCGACGCGGGGAACACTCAGGTGGGCCCGCGCGTTGACCAGTACGAGTGATTCGTCGGTGACCCGGCGGGGACTCTCGATCAACGACCTTCCCCGACAATCCGAAGGGACCTCGATGCGCACGAGCAGCAATCCGGTCTTCAGTTCCCTGTCCCAGGACAGCGCGCGTGGCGCCACCCACCTCGGTGGTGCCGGACGCGCGGGCTTCCAGCAGGGCCAGTACGGCCAGCAGGGTTTCGGTGCCCAGCCCGGGTACGGCGCCCCCCAGGCCCATCCGCAGTTCGACACGGACACGCGGCCCATGACGATCGACGACGTCGTCAGCAAGACCGCCACCACCCTGGGTCTGCTCAGCATCGTGGGCGTGATCGCGTTCTACATGATCAGCATCAACCCCGGTCTGCTGTTCCCGCTGCTGCTCATCGGCGGTATCGGCGGTCTCGTCGTGGTGCTCGTCGCCACGTTCGGCCGCAAGATGGACTCGGCCCCCGTCACCCTGGTCTACGGCGGCCTGCAGGGGCTCTTCGTGGGCGCTGCCACCTACCTGTTCACCGCTGATCTGCAGGGCGGTGGCGTCCTGGGTGCCGTCGGCGCGGCGATCCTCGGCACCATCGGTGTGTTCGTGGGCATGCTGTTCGTCTACAAGACCGGCGCCGTGCGCGTGACCCCCAAGTTCACGCGGTTCCTCACCGCCGCCATCGTGGGCGTGCTGTTCGCGGCGCTCGGTAGTATCCTGCTGAGCTTCTTCACCGGTGGCTCCAACCCGCTGTACGACGGCGGCCCGATCGCGATCGCCTTCTGCCTCCTGTGCATCGGCCTGGCCGCGTTCAGCTTCCTGCTGGACTTCGACAACGCCGATCGCCTCGTGCGCGCCGGTGCCCCCAACAAGATGTCGTGGGGCGTCGCGCTCGGCCTGACCGTCACCCTGGTCTGGCTGTACATCGAGATCCTGCGTCTGATGAGCTACTTCCGCGACTGATCAGCGCGAGCGGTAGCGCCGCCGTCGGTGGCCCTGGCTGCTGCGGCGAACCGGCGAGCCGGCCCTGCTGCCCCGACCCCAACCAGGGGTCGGGGCAGCCGCTATTTCGGAGGAGCGTGGCGGGCTCGGCTTCTCGCCGAGAGGTCACACATGCTCACGTTCTCCCAGGATGCGGAATCGGAATACGCGCATTTGCGACCACTCGGCGGGGCGAGCGGATGGCGGACAATCTGACGGTCGAGGGCGCAACGAAAAGAGCGTTCCGAACACCGTCTCCTGGGGAAACGGGTTCGGAACGCTCTTTTCGACGCTGGGTCGACGCCGGGACGCGGGGCGCGCGCGATCAGGCCGGGCGGGCGGGGATCAGCTCAGGCGCTCGAGCACCATCGCCATGCCCTGGCCGCCGCCGACGCACATGGTCTCGACGCCGAACTGCTTGTCCGCGGCCTGCAGGTTGTTGATGAGCGAGGCGGTGATGCGGGCGCCGGTCATGCCGAACGGGTGGCCGAGCGCGATGGCGCCACCGTTGATGTTGAGCTTGTCCTCCTCGATCCCGAGCTCACGGGCGGAGCCGAGGACCTGGACGGCGAACGCCTCGTTGATCTCGAACAGGTCGATGTCGGACACCGACTTGCCGGCGATCTTCAGGGCGTTCTTGACGGCCTGGATCGGGCCGAGGCCCATGATCTCGGGGGACAGGCCCGAGACGCCGGTGGACACCACGCGGGCGAGCGGCGTGAGGCCGAGCTCCTTGGCCTTGGTGTCGGACATGATCACCAGGGCGGCGGCGCCGTCGTTGAGCGGGCAGCAGTTGCCGGCGGCGATGGTGCCGTCGGGGCGGAAGACCGGCTTGAGCTGCGAGATCTTCTCGTAGGTGGTGCCGGGCCGCGGGCCGTCGTCGGTGGAGACCACGGTGCCGTCGGGCATGGTGACAGGGGTGATCTCGTTGGCGAAGTGGCCGTTCTCGACCGCGGCGACAGCGCGGTTCTGCGAGCGCACGCCCCAGTGATCCTGCTCCTCGCGGGTGATGCCGGTCATCTGCGCGACGTTCTCGGCGGTCTGGCCCATCGGGATGTAGACGTCCGGCAGCAGGCCGTTCTCGCGGGGGTCGGTCCACGTCTCGGCGCCACCCTCGGCGCGCGTGCCGGTGCGGGCCTCGGCGTCGGCGAAGAGCGGGTTGTGGGTGTCCGGCCAGTGGTCGGAGGTGCCCTTGGCGAAGTTGGTCACGGTCTCGACACCGGCGGAGATGAACACGTCACCCTCGCCGGCCTTGATCGCGTGCAGCGCCATGCGGGTGGTCTGCAGCGAGGAGGAGCAGTAGCGGTTGACCGTGGTGCCGGGGACGGTGTCCAGGCCGGCGAGCACGGAGACGACACGGCCCATGTTGAAGCCCTGCTCGCCGCCCGGCAGGCCGCAGCCCAGCATGAGGTCGTCGATCTGGGTGGGGTCGAGCGACGGGACCTTGGCGAGGGCCGCTGTCACCATCTGCGCGGCGAGGTCATCCGAGCGGATACCCACGAGGGATCCCTTGTTGGCGCGCCCGATGGGCGAGCGGGCGTACGAGACGATCACGGCTTCCGGCATGGAAGGCTCCTTCTTTGCGGGTGGATACTCGGTGCTAGGTGTGGTCGGGGGTGAGTTCCGGGGCGGACAGGTCCCGGGTGGGGCGGGTCAGGCGCAGGATGCGGCTCCGGCGGCGGAGGGTGTCCGCCGCCTCGCGGGCATCGCCCGTGCTCTCCGGATCGCCGTCCACGTCCTCATTATGCAGGTACGTGTTCTCGTCGAGGTCCTCCGCGTCCTCGTGGGTACGGACGAAGTCGGTCAGTCGCTTGGTCAGCCGGGCGACGACCGACTCGCGGTGCTCGTCGTCCGCGCCGTCCGCGGCCGCCTCGGCGGCGGTCTCCGCGTCCTCGGCGGCGCGCTCGGC
>NZ_JAALED010000243.1:0-7180 GCF_014145155.1 Dietzia sp. B19
GACCCCACGCTCAGATGCGAAGAGCCCCTTTCTCGATGCCCACAGTTCGTAGATCGCCCGCCCAGGCGTAGACATCCTGAAACAAGTGGCGGTGGATCGCCTGGAAGAACGCCAGGTCGTACGTTCGCTCACCCAAGAGCTCTGGGACTTCTCGGAGCTCGATGAGCCGCGCTTCGACAAGATCGTTCTCCGCGTCTCGGAGATCACCAACAACGGAGATATTCAGCTTGTTCCTGAGCACTGTAGTACCGGGAATGAAATACCCGGACCAATTCCGTTCATGGCTCCCTGAATCCCACGGGTGCGGCACTCGGCTAGGAGATGTTGTACCGGCGGCGGACGCGATCCCCCAGCTCGGAGGCACTGATGGTGCCACGCGCATATGCGAGCTGGTCAGCTCGCGTGGCGCTCGTGCTAGTGGCCCCTTCCAATTCTGAAGTGCGGCGAATAGACCGAATCGCGCGGACGCGTCGCTGAGTACGCTGAGCCCTCGTCGTCCCGTCACCTTCCATGGCTTCGAGGATAGTCGACGGTTCAGACACACTGCGTCGTACCGCCATACAGAAGGCGTCGTCACCACGTCCTTTCATCGCCCGCCGGGCCACTAGCCGAGTCCAGCCGCGTCACGGCGGGACTCACCCCACGTGCCAGTGACGGCGGATGAGCTCCTCCCGCGCGGTCTCGTCGTCAGCACCCTCCCCGCCCGGCGTGTTGTCGTCGGCCTCGCGCAGGCCCGCGAGCACGGCGTCGATGAGCTGCTCGGGGAACACGCCGTCGGCTTCGAACACCCCACGCTCGGCCTCGAGGACGTCGGCCGCCTCGGTACACGAGGAGGGCAGCTGCTCGAAGTCGTCGTTGTAGTCCGCCTTCAGGTGCTCGGCCTGCTCCAGGCTCCCGGGGTCGTTCAGGCCGCGCGTCGCCGCGACCGCCATGCCGGCCAGGAGCAGGTGCGCGTCGGCCGAGCCGTCGCCGAGTCGCAACTCGATGGTCTGGGGGTCCGTGGCCGGTTCGGGGACGGGCTCGGTGCTTCCGGGATTGGCGTGGGCCACCATGTCGGCCAGCACGTCGCCGCCCCAGGCCAGTGGGACCCGCACCAGACCGGTGCGGTCCTTCTCGCCCCAGCAGATGTCCTCGGGTGACTCGTCGCCGGCGGTGAACCGCAGGTAGGACGTGGGGACCGTGTTGCCGAACGCGGCCAGCGCCCTGGCCGCCGAGAGGTAGCCGGCGATCAATCGTCGCCCGGTGTCGTTGATCCCCTGCTTGGTGACGACGGTGTTGGTGCCGTTCCGCACGAGCCGGCTGTGGATGTGCAGTCCGTTGCCTGCGCCCTCGCCGCTCACCAGTGGCGCGAAGGTCGCCTCGAGGCCGTGGGCGTAGGCGACCTCGCGCACCACCCATTTGGCCAGGACGAGGTTGTCGGCAGCCTGCTCCAGGGGCACGGGCTGGAGCTCGATCTCGTGCTGGACCAGCTGACGGTCATCTTCGAGGATGTTGCCGACCTCGCCGTGGGCGTACTTCAGCGGCACCCCCGTGGAGGAGAGGTGACCCAGCACCTGCTCGCGGACCCGCTCGTGCTTGGAGAAGGGGCCCGACTCCTGGTACCCGCGCTCCTCCTCCACGGGGAAGAGCGCCTCTGGCTGATTGACGAGGTAGTACTCCAGCTCGCCGAAGGCCTCGAGCGTCATGCCGGTCTCCTGCGTCAGCACCTCGGCGGCGCGGCGCACGACCTGCTCGCGCGCGTACGGCAGCGGCGTGCCGTCCTCGCGGTAGAAGGAACACAGCACGTCGAGCGAGGTCCGCTCGCCGAAGGGGTTGAGGAAGGCGGTGCGGTGGCGCGGGACGATGTAGACGTCACTGGCGTCGGTGTCGGTCCCGGGGAATACGCTCGAGCCGTCCACGCGCTCTCCTCGCGTCAGAACCTCGTGGAGGTGCTGGCGGGAGTTGATGGGGAAGGCCAGGGTCTTCAGACGGCCGTCGCCGCCGACGTAGCGCAGGTTCACCTGCTCCAGTCCCAGCTCTTCGACCGCCCGGACGAGGGCGTTCGCGGTGAACTCCGCCGAAGGCATGCCGAGCAGGCGGACGAGGGGGTGGGGTTCAAATGCGTCGATGGCCATGCCTCGTTCTACCAGCGCCGCGGCGCAGTCCCCACCGGACTCAGGACCAATCCAGTTTCAGAACCACAGCTCGGCCAGCAGCTCGATCGACCGGTTCCGCACCGCCGGGTCGAACGCGTAGGTCACGGTGATCAACTCGTCGGCGCCGGTGCGCTCGACGAACTCGTCCAGCTGCGCCTTGACGGTCTCCGGCGATCCCACCGCGCTGATCTCGAGCATCCCGGGCGAGCTGCCGGCGAACTGCTCCGGGTCGACGGGCGGCTGGATCTTGCGCCGCCGCCCCGCCCGCAGGTCGAGGAACATCTGCTGAAGGGTCGTGAACTGTCGCTGCGCCTCAGCGTCAGTGTCGGCGACGATCACGTTGATCCCGGCCATCACCTGGGGCGTGTCGATGCGCGCGGTGGGCGCCTCGGTGCTGAAGGACTCCCGGTAGACGCGGATGGCGTCGTCGATCTGGTCGGGCGCGAAGTGCGAGGCCAGCGAGAACGGCAGCCCCAACTGACCGGCGATCGAGGCGCCGTTCACGGTGGACCCGAGCACCCAGATCGGCACCTCCATGCCCTGTGAGACCGACGAGAGGATCGGGGTGCTGTGCGCGGTACCGGTCTCGCCGAACCACGCCTGCAGGTCGTAGATGTGCTGGGCGAAGGCCTGCGGCTCGGCCGACGACCGGCTCAGTGCCTGGGCGGTCATCCCGTCGGTTCCGGGGGCGCGGCCCAGGCCCAGGTCGATGCGGTCGCCGTGGAGGTTAGCGAGCGTGCCGTACTGCTCGGCCACCATGAGCGGGGCGTGGTTGGGCAGCATCACGCCGCCGGAGCCCACGCGGATGTTCTCCGTCACCGAGGCCGCCTGCGAGATCAACAGTGCCGTGGCGCTGGACGCGAGGTTGGGGGTGTTGTGGTGCTCGGCAAACCAGAGCCGGTGGTACCCGAGCCGGTCGGCGAGGCGCGCGGACTCCATCGAGGCGGCGATGCCCTCCCGGGCGGTCGAGCCGTCGGAGATGGAGACCAGGTCGAGGATGCTCAAGGGGATCGACAACTGCACACCTTTTTCTGCGTTCACTTCTGGGAGTTCGAGCCGGCACGACCCGCGCTCCGAGGCTACCGACGCGAGCCGTTCGGTGACGGATCACCGATCCCCTGTCCGCCCCGCCCCACCCCCGGGGTGGTGGCGCAGGGCGGCCCGTCTCTACGCCTGAATATGACGACGACGACGGGCGCGTCCCCTCCGCCGGGAACGGCCCCGGGGTTGCGCGTTTCGAGTTTCTCTCTATGTGCCGTGGGTCACACTGGGCCGAGTGCGGGTATCGCCCGCGCGGCAGGTCCGCACGAAGGGTCCCGACCACATGACTGACCACGCGACGCCGGCGACGTCCACCGAGTCCACTTCCACACCGACGCGTTCAGATGAACCGCTCAACCAACGAATCACCTCCGGCGAGGCCGACCTCGATGAGTTCCGCGAGCGCCTGACCCTCTGGTTGGCCGGCCGGGACGAGGTGGACTCCGACGCCGGGGTCGAGGTGTCGGCGGTGAGCAGGCCGGAGAGTTCGGGGATGTCCAACATCTCGGTGCTCTTCGGCGCCGCCTGGACCCCGGCCGGTTCGGCCGAGCGCCGGTCCGCGCAGTTGGTGGCACGGATGTGCCCACAGGACGACGCGTTTCCTGTGTTCCCCGTCTACGACCTGCAGACACAGTTCGACGTGATGTGGGTGGTCCGCGAGAACACCGACCTGCCGGTCCCGCGCGTCCGCTGGCTGGAGCAGGACCCGGCCGTTCTCGGCACGCCGTTCCTGGTGATGGACCGGGCCACCGGGCGGGCGCCGGTCGACAACCCCCCGTACGTCTTCGACGGCTGGCTCCTGGAGATGGACCCCGAACAGCGACGCCAGCTGCAGCGGGAGTCCATCGCAGTGTTGGCCGCGATCCACCAGATCCCGGCGCCCGCCGAACTGGTGTCCTCGCTCGCTCCCGCGCCCGGCATGAGTGCGCTGCGCGCCCACGTGGACGAACAGCGGGCCTATTACGAGTGGACAACCCGCGAGGACGGGTTGACGATCCCCGTCATCGACCGAGCCTTCGACTGGATCGAGGCCCACTGGCCCGACGAGACCAGCCCGGACGCCCTCAGTTGGGGCGACGCGCGGATCGGCAACATTCTCTACGAGGGGACGCGACCGACCGCCGTCCTGGACTGGGAGATGGCGACCATCGCGCCGCCCGAGGTGGATCTGGGGTGGTTCCTGTACTTCCACGACGTGTTCCAGGAACTCGCGGTGGCCTTTGACTTCCCCGGGATTCCGGACTTGTTCAAGCACCGCGAGGTCATCGAACAGTACGAACAGCTGACGGGTTCGACGGTCCGGGATCTGCCGTTCTACTACGTGTACGCCGGGCTGCGGCAGGCCGTGATCCTCTCGCGGATCACTCGTCGTCGTATCCACTTCGGTGAACAGGAACCACCACCCCACCCGGACGAGTACGTCCTGCACCACACCAAGCTGGCGCAACTCATCGCCGACTGACCTCGCCCGCCGGACCCGCACCCACCAGCCTCTCCCCCACCCCGCCAGCGTTCGTCTACTGCCCGAGGATCCACGTGAAACCCACCCCGCTCGACGAGTTCCCCGTCCACCAGACGCCGCTGCCGATGGCGCAGGTGGGCACGAGCGATCGGAACTTCTACGACCGCTACTACTTCAACGCGCACGACCGCACCGGCGAGGTGTTCCTGGTGACCGGGTTCGGGGTGTACCCCAACCTCGGCGTGGTGGACGCGTTCGCGACGGTGCGCCACGGCGACACACAGCGATCGGTGCGGTTCTCCGACGCCCTCGGGTCGCGGTCGCTGGAGACGACCGTGGGCGGGTACCGGATCGAGGTGATCGACCCGCTGCGGTCGTTGCGTCTTGTCTGCGAGCACCCGGACCTGTCGATGGACATGACGTGGGAGGGGTCGTTCGACGCAGTACTCGAGGACCGGCACGTCCTACTGGAGGGCACGCGCGCGATGCTGGACGCGAGCCGCTTCGCGCAGGTGGGCAGCTGGTCGGGGACGCTCTCGGTCGACGGCCGTGACTTCTCCGTCGACCCCGACGTGTGGCTGGGCACCCGCGACCGCTCGTGGGGGATCCGCCCGAGCGGCGAGTCCGATCCCCCGGGCCGGTGGGCCGCCGAACCGCGCGAGGGGTTCTGGTGGACCTACATTCCACTGCGTTTCGACGACTACGCGATGGTCGTGATCCTGCAGGAGAGCCCCGACGGGCACCGCACGCTGAACCACGCAAGCCGGGTGTTCGCCGACGGGCGGATCGAGCAGCTGGGCTGGCCGCGGTTGGAGGTCGACTACCGCAGCGGCACCCGACATCCCGAGCGCGCCCGACTGCACCTGACCACGCCTCGGGGTGAGCCACTACTGCTGGAGGTCGAGACCCTGGGCGGTGTCCCGCTGAGCATGGGCGCTGGTTACGTGGGCGACCCGGCCTGGTCACACGGTCGCTGGATGGGCCGCGACTGGAGCGAGTCCGTCACCTACGACATGACCTCCCCCGACGTGGTGGGCATGCTGCCGTTCAACGTCGTGGACCACGTGGCGCGCGCGACCTGCAACGGCGACGAGGGATGGGGCCTGTTCGAGCACGCCAACATGGGCAGGCACGACCCGTCGGGGTTCGACGGGTGGGGGGATGTGGCCAACTCGGCTTGAGCCGGCTTCGGATCCAAAGCATCGTTAAGGAGGCGCGGGTTCGTTCGTAGCCTGTCGTACCTGAGCTGTAGAAAGTGACGCATGAACAACCATGGACATCGTCCACTGAACCCGTGCGCCGGTGTCGGCGCCCTTCGCGCGAGCCCCGCCCAACGGATCTGGGCTATCGTTGGCGTGATGCTGCTTGTTCAACAATGGAGGCTCTGAGTCGTGCTGACTGCCCTTGAGATCTGCGCAGGAGCGGGGGGCCAGGCCCTGGGTTTGGAACAAGCCGGTTTTGCTCACGCCGCTGTGGTCGAAATTGATCCGCATGCGTGCGCCACATTGCGACTGAATCGGGATAATCCGAACGTACCCCTTGATCGGCGTTGGAATGTAATAGAAGCTGATGTTAGAGATATCAACGGTGACGATTTCCTCGGCGTAGACCTCGTAGCAGGCGGTGTGCCGTGCCCCCCATTCTCGATAGCTGGCAAGCAGCTTGGACAGGATGACGAACGTGATCTGTTCCCCGTGGCGCTTGACTTAGTACAAGCCATTAGACCGCGGGCAGTTCTGCTCGAAAATGTTCGCGGTCTCGCTGGTGCGAAGTTCTCCGACTATAGAGGACAGATTATCGAACGGTTGGAGGATCTTGGATACGTCGTTAACTGGCAACTCATTCATGCGGCGCAACACGGAGTCCCCCAGCTGCGGCCGCGTTTCGTCCTCGTCGGCATTAACCTAAACGACGCAGGCCACTTTCACTGGCCCGAGCCAGTAGGTACACCGCCAACTGTCGGGGATGTGCTCTACCAACATATGGCGTCCAACGGATGGCCAGGTGCGATGGAATGGGCGAAGCGCGCGAATACGATTGGACCAACGTTGGTTGGTGGATCGAAAAAGCACGGGGGGCCAGACTTAGGGCCGACACGCGCCCGACAAGCCTGGGCCTCGTTGGGTGTCAATGGTGGCACGGTTGCAGACGAAGCCCCCGGACCGGACTTTCCGCTCGATGGAATACCTAAGCTTACCGTAGAAATGACAGCCGCCATTCAGGGCTTTCCCGATGACTGGAAATTTTCTGGGAGAAAGACAGCGGCCTACCGGCAAGTCGGAAATGCCTTCCCCCCTCCCGTCGCACAAGCATTGGGGAGCAGCATTATTACCGCGCTCAACCGGACCCCTAACACAATACTCACCGAGAACACGGAATTAACAGACGAAATCTACGGGGCTCAAGTTTAGCAACCTGACCGCCCTAGCTCCCGCCCCCTATACATATTGTGGCATTGGGCGTGCCACAGTGGCGGGCCGTCTAGCGTAGAGGACTCCGCTGCCTAAGACAAGCTCGATAACCGGCTCTTCGCATCTGAGCG
>NZ_JAALED010000244.1:0-1740 GCF_014145155.1 Dietzia sp. B19
TGGGCCCGCCGGTGAGCTGCGCCTCCAGACCGGGGTCGAGGCCGTCGGCGACGGCGTCGCGCATCTCGCGGACGAGCTCGCTGCCCTGCTCGTTGGAGATCGACTCGGCCTCGACCGGCACCAGCAACAGCGCGGCGGCGCCGTCCTCGGAGGGGATCGGTCCCTGGGGCGCGGCGCCGACGACCTCAGCCATCCGCTCACCCGCCCCCACGGCCGCGGCGATCCCCTGCGGGCCCAGCTCGCCACCATCCTGCCTGGTGACCACCAGTACCGCCGGCACCGACCCCGCGTCGGGGAATTCCTGCTGGATCTGGGAGACGAGGGCGGCCTCGGAGGTGTCCGGCAACGTCTGGGGTGCCTCGGACGCGCCCTCGGAGGACGCGAGCGCGAAGACGGCGCCGGACACGAGCAGGACCGCCGCGAGGATCAGCCAGGCGGTGAGCTTCCCCGTCAGCACGCCGACCCAGCCTCCGGTGGACGCGTCACTG
Source organism: Dietzia sp. B19 (assembly GCF_014145155.1). Taxonomy (NCBI): domain Bacteria; kingdom Bacillati; phylum Actinomycetota; class Actinomycetes; order Mycobacteriales; family Dietziaceae; genus Dietzia; species Dietzia sp. B19. Next base: position 489 of record NZ_JAALED010000244.1, read on the forward strand.
TCCGTCGCGGTGCTCCCGGTTGTCATCGTCTCCCTCGCCCTCACGCGTTGTATTCGGAGAGGAACGCCTCGAGGATGGCGTTGACCTCGTCGGGCCGTTCCATGGTCGGCGAGTGACCCGCACCGGGGATCTCGTGGAAGCTCGTGGTGGCGATGAGCTCGGCGATCCGGCGCGACTTGTCCGGCGGTGTGGCCGCGTCCTCCGCACCCACCACGACCAGCGTCGGAGCGATGATCCGGATGGCCTCGTCCTCGCACGGATCCCGGTCCGCGACCGACTCGATGGCCTTGACCAGACCGGCGCGGTCGGTGCGCTCGAGCATCGCCATCCACTCCTCGACCCAGGGTGCCGAGAGGTTGCCGTCGGCGAGCATGATCGGCGCCACGCGGGACCGCAGCGGCTTCATCCCGGCGACGCGGTACACCTTGGACAGGGTCTTGTACTTGCTGCGGTTGGCCGGCTCCTCCGCGGTGGCGGCGGAGTCGAGCAGGGTGAGGGAGTGCACGATCTCGGGGTTGCGGGCCGCGAGCCGTATCCCGACGAAGCCGCCCATGGACAGGCCGACGAAGTTGACCACGGGGATCTGCAGGTGCCGCAGGAGTTCGCTGACGTCCACCGTCAGCGTGTCCATGTCGTACCCACCGAGCGCGCGGGGCGAGTCGCCCTGCCCACGGAAGTCGATGGTCACGCACCGGTACCTGTCCCGCAGGTGGGCGATCTGGTGCTGGAACATCCACCCGGAGAAGAGCAGACCGTGGGCGAAGAACACCACGGGAGCGTCCTCACGACCGGCGGGCACGCCGGTGTCGGTGTAGGCGATGGTCGTGTGACCGCGCTGGAATGTGGGCATCGGGGCTCTCCTGACAGTCGGACGGCCGCCGTGTCCGGCCGCCACAGTCGTACGATACGGCGGCCGGCGCCACCCTTCGGTCACCTCGAGGGGATCGGAAGCCGGGTCACCGCAGCGTGATCAGACCCCGCGGGTCCTCCGGCCCGGCGGCCCGCTCCAGGTGCTGGTGCTCGTTGACCGCGATGCAGGTCATCCCGCCGCGACCCACCACGACGCGGGCCACTCCCGTGTTGACGGTCACGCGTTGCAGGCGAGTCCACAACCCCACCACGCCCTCCGGATCGGCCAACAGGCCCGCGACCGCCAACGAGATGGTTCCGGCCGAGCTCACCACCACCGTCGTGCGCCCGGACCCGGACCGCGCCGCCGCGTCCGCGATCGCCGCGTCCGCGGCCGCCCGGT
>NZ_JAALED010000025.1:0-8775 GCF_014145155.1 Dietzia sp. B19
CAGCACGGGGCACCGCGCGGTCAGAAGAGTGGAGGTGAGCAGGTCGTCCGCGCGCCCGGAGGCGACCCGCGCGAGCAGATCGGCCGTCGCGGGGGCGACCACGACGAGGTCCGCCCGCTGCCCGAGGGCGACGTGGCGGACCGACGGCACGTCCGAGAACACCCCGGTGGAGACCGGGTTCCCCGACAGTGCCTCGAAGGTGGCGGACCCGACGAACCGCAGGGCCGCCTCGGTGGGGACCACGTCGACGTGGCACCCGGACTCCGTGAGGAGCCTGATCAGGCCACAGGCCTTGTAGGCGGCGATTCCGCCGCCGACCCCGACGACGACGCGCGTGCGCCGCACGTCGCCCCCGGAGTGGGTCACTCTCCCTCGGCGCAGTCGAGCAGGTCGGAATGGAGCTCGCGCAGCGCGATCGTCAGCGGCTTCTCATGCAGACCGGGGTCGACCAGGGGACCGACGTACTCGAGGATGCCCTCCTCGATCTGGTTGTAGTACGAGTTGATCTGCCGGGCGCGCTTGGCGGCGAAGATCACCAGGGCGTACTTGGAGGACGCCCGCTCGAGGAGCTCGTCGATCGGGGGGTTGGTGATGCCGATCGGGGTGTCGTACAACGGGGCTGCCGCTGCGGCTTCGATGGTGGCCACTATGGGTTCTCCTCTGGGTACAGCCTGGGTGGTGCTCTGGCCTGGGGTGGTGCTCTCGCGTCGGATTCGGCGTCAGTCTTGGCCGACCAGCAATGATACCAACTCGTCGACCGCGACCTCGAGTTCGTCGTTGACGACGACCTCGTCGAACTCCCCGCGGGCGTCCATCTCGACCTTCGCCGTCTCGAGCCTGCGGGTGACGACCTCGTGCGGCTCGGTACCCCGGCCGCGGAGACGGAGCTCGAGTTCCTCCCACGACGGCGGGGACAGGAACACGGTACGTCCCTCGGGGATGGACTCACGGATCTGCCGGACGCCGGCGAGGTCGACCTCGATGAGGACCGGCCGGCCCTCCTCGAGGGCGCGGCGGACCGGGTCGGCCGGGGTGCCCGAGAGCTGGAGGCCCCGGTGGATCTCGGCCCACTCGAGCATCCGTCCCTGGTCGACGGCCTCGCGGAACTCCTCGGTGCTGACGAAGTGGTAGTCGCGCCCGTCGACCTCGCCGGGACGTGGGTCCCGGGTGGTCATGGAGACGCTGAAGTAGAGGTCCGGCACGCGGTCACGCAGCCGTGCCACGACGGTTGACTTGCCGACGGCGGAGGGGCCGGCCAAGACGATCAGCCGGCCCCTCTTCGCCGTCGCTTCCGGGGACGAGACCCCGGATGACGGTGTGTTCATGCGTCGATCAGTCGACCGTGAAGTCGAACCGCTCGAGCAGTGCGCGGCGCTGGCGGTCTCCGAGACCACGCAGGCGACGCGTCGGTGCGATCTCCAGCTCGGTCATGATCTCCTGAGCCTTGACCTTACCGACCTTGGGCAGGGCCTCGAGCAGCGCCGAGACCTTCATCTTGCCGAGGATCTCGTCGCTCTCGGCATCCTTGAGCACCTGCTTGAGGTCGGTGCCACCACGCTTCAGGCGCTCCTTGAGCTCAGCCCGGGCGCGACGGGCGGCAGCCGCCTTCTCCAGAGCAGCTGCACGCTGCTCATCGGTCAACTGGGGAAGGGCCACAATTCCTCCGTCTCGTTCGTGTGTGTCTCATGACTCACGCGGGTGTCCACCGTAGGACATCCACGTGTGGTGTGCGGTGACCGACCCCGGCGCGTCCGCGGGCTGCGGCTCGTGCCGGGAGCGGGCGCTCCCTCGTGCTCACCGTACCCGGGCGATTCCGCCCCCCTCGCGGGAGACCGGCACGGCGTCGGGCCTGATGACCTCAGCAACAGTACGCGGCCGAATGGCCTCGTCGTCGCGCGGGGCCCGGCGTGGCACCCCGCCTGAACTGCGGATTGACGTGTGAGGTGAGGAGAAGACTAACGCCGGTCGCGTGCTCCCGCGAACCGAACCGCCCTAAATGGGGCGACCGGGTCACGGCGTCTGCTCCCGGCGACGTGGCCCCTGTGACGCCAGCCGTCCCGTGTGACGCCAGCACTCCGCCGGGGTGCCGGACCCCTCAGGCGGACCCGACGAAACGGTAGGTACGGGCCAGATCGCGGACCACCGCACGCATCGCCCCGACGTCCGGGCCCGACCGCAGGACGTGCCGGGAGACGTTGACGAGGGTGTGGGCCAACGCGGGCCCGGCGATCCTCCGGACGTCCGCGAGCGTCCCCCCCTGCTCCCCCACTCCCGGCATGAGGACCGGGCCGCGGAGACCGTCCAGTCGGGGCGGGTCGGCGACCGTCGCGCCCACGACGACACCGAACGGGCCCGGCGTGCCGGGCCCCGATGCGGCGTTCCGGTGGCCCACCTCGTCCACGACCGACTGCGCGACCGTTCCGGAGGGTCCCGTGGCCGCCTGCAGGCCCCCCGCCTCAGGGTTGGAGGTGCGGGCCAACACGAACAGCCCGCGGTTGTTCGCCGATGCGGTGTCGAAGGCGGCCTCGAGCGAGCCCACCCCCAGGTACGGGGACACGGTCAGGGCGTCGCAGGCCAGTGGTGAGTCCGCGGCCAACCAGGCCCGGGCGTACCCGGCCATGGTGGATCCGATGTCCCCGCGCTTGGCGTCGGCGATCGACAGCGCTCCCGACTCGGCGATCGACGTCAGGACCTCCTCGAGGACCGCGAAGCCCGCGGAACCGTGCTCCTCGAAGAACGCCACCTGGGGCTTGACCGCCGGCACGAGATCCCCGAACGCCTCCAGGGACCGGCGGGAGAACTCGCGGACCCCGGCGGCGTCCACTCCCAGCCCCCAGGACTCGAGGAGCGCCGGGTGGGGATCGATCCCCACGCAGAGGTTCCCGCGTGCGGAGACGGCGGACCGCAGCCGCGCACCGAACGGGTCTCGGGGTGCGCCCCCGGTCATCGGGCGGCGAACCCGCTGTGCAACTCCTGGAGGGGGCTCACCGTGACGTCACCGCGCCGGATGGCCTCGATGCCGTGCACCGCCGCCGTCGCGCCCTGGACGGTGGTGATACACGGGACCCTCCGGGTGATCGCGGCCGAGCGGATCTCGTGCCCGTCGGCGCGGGTCCCCCCGGTGGACGAGGCGATGTTGAGGATCAGGTCGACCTCGTCGGCGTTGATCCGGTCGACGATCGTCCGGACCGGGTCGCCCTGCTCGTCGACCGGCCCTCCCCCGGCCTCGGTCAGCTTCGCCACGGTCTCGCACGCGATCCCGTAGCGCCGGAGCATGAGCGCGGTGCCCTCGGTGGCCAGGACCGTGAACCCGAGCGCGGCGAGGCGCTGTGCCGGGAACACCATGGACCGCTTGTCCCGGTTCGCGACCGAGACGAACACGGTCCCGGACGTCGGGAGGACGCCCTCGGCCGCGAGTTGGCCCTTGGCGAAGGCGACGGCGAAGTTGGGGCCGATGCCCATGACCTCACCGGTCGACTTCATCTCCGGGCTGAGCAGCGAGTCGACGGGGTTGCCCTCGGGGGTGCGGAAACGGTTGAACGGGAGGACCGCCTCCTTGACGGCGACCGGCGCGTCCGCCGGGAGCGAACCGCCGTCCCGGTCGGATGGGAGGAGCCCCTCGGCCTTGAGCTCGGCGATCGTCTCACCCATCATGATGCGGGCACACGCCTTGGCGAGGTGCACGCCGGTCGCCTTGGAGACGAACGGCACGGTGCGGCTGGCGCGGGGGTTCGCCTCGAGCACGTACAGGACGTCGTCCTTGATCGCGTACTGGACGTTCATCAGTCCCTTGACGCCGATGCCGAACGCCAGTGCCTCACTGGAGCGGCGGACGCGGTCGATGTCGTCCTGCCCCAGGGTGATGGGCGGGAGGGCGCACGCGGAGTCCCCGGAGTGGATGCCGGCCTCCTCGATGTGCTCCATGACGCCACCCAGGTAGACCTCGGTGCCGTCGCACAACACGTCGACGTCGATCTCGACCGCGTCGTCGAGGAAGCGGTCGACCAGGACCGGGCGGTCCGGGCTGATCTCGGTGGCGCGCTCGATGTACGACCGCAGCGACGACTCGTCGTACACGATCTCCATCCCCCGCCCGCCCAGCACGTACGAGGGTCGGACGAGCACGGGGTAGCCGATGCGCGCCGCGATCTCCGTGGCCTCCGTGGCGTTGATGGCCGTCCCGAACGCGGGTGCGGGCAGACCGGCCCTCACCAGGACCTCGCCGAACTCGCGCCGGTCCTCAGCGAGGTCGATGGCCGACGGGCTGGTCCCCACGATCGGGACGCCGGCCTCCTCCAGCTGTGCCGCCAGGCCGAGCGGGGTCTGGCCGCCGAGCTGGACGAGGACTCCAGCGACGGTTCCCGACCCGGACTCGGCGTGGTAGACCTCCATGACGTCCTCGAACGTCAGCGGCTCGAAGTACAGACGGTCCGCCGTGTCGTAGTCGGTCGAGACGGTCTCCGGGTTGCAGTTGACCATCACGGTCTCGTACCCGGCCTCGGACAACGTGAGCGCGGCGTGGACGCACGAGTAGTCGAACTCGATGCCCTGCCCGATCCGGTTGGGTCCGGAGCCCAGGATGATGACCTTCTCGCGCTCCGTCTGGGCGGCGACCTCGGACTCGGCCGCGGGGTCGAGTTCGTAGGTCGAGTAGTGGTACGGGGTCTTGGCCTCGAACTCCGCGGCGCAGGTGTCGACGGTCTTGTAGACGGGCCGCACGCCGAGCCGGTGACGCAGACGCCGGACGCCCTCGGCGCCCGCGAACTCGGGCCGCAGAGCCGCGATCTGGGCGTCGGACAGGCCGTTGTGCTTCGCGCGGCGCAGCAGCGCCTCGTCGACCACCGGTGCGTCGACGATCTCCTGACGGAGCTCGACCAGCGCGGCGACCTCCTCGAGGAACCACGGGTCGATCCCGGAGGCCTCGTGGACCTGTTCGACGGTCGCGCCGAGGCGGAGCGCCAGCTCGACGTCGTACATCCGGCCCTCGGTCGGGCGCACGAGGTCCGCGAGGACGGCGTCGACGTCGGTCGACCGTCCGGGCGCGATCGTCTCGTCGGGCAGGGTCCAGAAGCCGGCCGCCTTGGTCTCCAGCGAGCGCATCACCTTGCCCAGCGCCTCGCGATAGTTGCGGCCCAGGCTCATCGCCTCGCCCACCGACTTCATGGTGGTGGTGAGCGTGTCGTCGGCACCCGGGAACTTCTCGAACGCGAAGCGGGGGGCCTTGACCACCACGTAGTCCAGGGTCGGTTCGAAGCACGCCGGGGTCTCGCCGGTGATGTCGTTGGTGATCTCGTCGAGCGAGTAGCCGATGGCGAGCCGGGCGGCGATCTTGGCGATGGGGAACCCGGTGGCCTTGGACGCCAGCGCCGAGGACCGTGAGACGCGTGGGTTCATCTCGATCACCACGAGGCGACCGTCGACGGGGTTGATGGCGAACTGGATGTTGCAACCGCCCGTGTCCACGCCGACTTCGCGGATGATCGCGATGCCGAGGTCGCGCATGTCCTGGTACTCGCGGTCCGTCAGCGTCATCGACGGGGCGACGGTGACCGAGTCGCCGGTGTGGACGCCCAGTGCGTCGACGTTCTCGATCGAGCACACCACCACGACGTTGTCCTTGTTGTCGCGCATGAGCTCCAGCTCATACTCCTTCCACCCGAGGATCGATTCCTCGATGAGGACGTTCGCGGTGGGCGAGGCGGACAGCCCGCCGCCGGCGATCCGCTCGAGGTCCTCGGTGGTGTAGGCCAGGCCGGAGCCGAGCCCGCCCATGGTGAACGACGGCCGGACCACGACGGGCAGACCCAGTTCGGAGACGGTCGCGTGGACCTCGTCCATGGTGTGGCAGACGGCGCTGCGTGCCGAGTCGCCTCCCACACTCGCGACGATGTCCTTGAAGGTCTGACGGTCCTCACCGCGGTTGATCGCGGGGATGTCGGCGCCTATCAGCTCCACGCCGTGCTTTGTCAGGATCCCCTGCGCGTCGAGTTGGATGGCGGCGTTGAGCGCGGTCTGGCCGCCCAGCGTGGCGAGGACGGCGTCGACGGGGTGTCCGTCGGCCGCCTCCTTGACGAAGATCTTGTCGATGTACTCGGGCGTGATCGGCTCGATGTAGGTGCTGTCGGCGAACTCGGGGTCGGTCATGATCGTGGCCGGGTTGGAGTTGACCAACGTGACGCGCAGCCCCTCGGCGCGGAGTACCCGGCAGGCCTGGGTGCCGGAGTAGTCGAACTCGCAGGCCTGGCCGATGACGATCGGTCCGGAACCGATCACGAGGACGTGGTTGATGTCTGTGCGGCGGGGCATCAGTTCGAGCCCTTTCTGGAGTCTGCGGAACCGTGGGCGGCGGTGTCACCGGTTGCTGAGTCGAGCAGGCTGACGAAGCGGTCGAAGAGGTCGGCGGCGTCACGGGGACCCGCCGCGGCCTCGGGGTGGTACTGGACGGAGAAGGCGGAGCCGTCGGTGAGGGCGACCCCCTCGACGGTCGCGTCGTTCGCGCACACGTGCGTGACGGTGGCGGTGCCCCAGGGTGTCTCCCAGGTCTCGGTATCCGGGGCGCGGAGCGCGAACCCGTGGTTCTGGGAGGTGATGGCGACCCTCCCGGTCGCCTTCTCCACCACCGGGATGTTGATCCCGCGGTGGCCGAACCTCATCTTGTAGGTCTCGAGCCCGAGCGCCCTGCCCAGGATCTGGTTGCCGAAGCAGATCCCGAAGAACGGGATCCCCTGGCTCAGGACCTCTTTGGTCAGGTGCACGGCGGCGTCGGCGGTGGCCGGGTCCCCGGGGCCGTTGGACAGGAACACCCCGTCCACGTCGAGGTCGAGCACGTCCTGCAGGGTCGCGTCCGACGGGAGCACGTGGACCCGCACGCCGCGTGCGGTGAGCATGCGGGGGGTGTTGGTCTTGATGCCCAGGTCGAGCGCCGCCACGGAATGGCGTGCCCGCCCCTCGGGCTCCACGACGTAGGCGGTGTCGGTCGAGACTGCCTCGGCCAGCGACGCCCCGGCCATGGGTTCCTGGGCCCGGACGGTCGCGAGCATCGACTCGTCGTCCACCAGGTCCTCACCCGAGAAGATGCCGGCCTTCATCGCCCCGAGATCCCGGATGTGGCGGACGACCGCCCGGGTGTCCACCCCGGCGATCCCCACGATGCCCTGGGCGAGCATCTCGTCCTCGAGCGTGCGCTCGGACCGGTGGTTGGAGGCGCGGCGTGACAGGTCCCGGATCACCAGACCCGACACCCAGATCCGACCGCCGCCGTTCCGGCCGTCGAGCAGCGACTCACCGTCCTCGTCGTTCCACCCGGTGTTGCCGATCTGCGGAGCGGTGCTGACGACGATCTGCCGGTGGTAGGACGGGTCGGTGAGGGTCTCCTGGTACCCCGACATCCCCGTGGTGAAGACGGCCTCCCCGAGGGTGGTCCCGGTCGCCCCGAACGCCGTGCCGCGGTGGATGCGGCCGTCCTCGAGGACGAGGGCGGCGGGCGCGCGGCCCCCTGGTGCGACGGTGGTTCCGTTGTGCGGTGTCACTTGTTCTCCTCGGTGGTGGAGCGGGGGGTGTCCGGCCGGGTGGGCGGTGCGGCGTCGCCGCGCAGGGCCTCCCAGCGGGGGTACGAGTCCTTGTCGTCGGCCCGGAAGCCGGAGTCGATCAGGGTGGGGCCGTCGTGGCCGTCGACCTGCCATCGGGCGACGAGGATCCCGCCGCCGGGCACGGTCTTGTTGGCGAGGGCGGAGGCGCGTCGCACGTCCACCAGGTCGGCGCGGGGGATCCACACCGTGGCGTCGGCGAGGTCGAGCCGGAGTCCACCGGTGAACGCGGTGAGGGTGGCGGCCGAGCGGTGGCCGAGCGGTGCCCGGGCGATCCTCGCCTGCCAGTCACCCGCCACGGTGCTGCCGATGTACACGCCGGTCAGCGGTCCCAGCACCACGTCACCGGTCTCGGCGGGAACCTCCGGCAGCGTGTCGAAGAGGCCGGCCTGGGATCGGCTGCGATTTCGCCAGCCCCATGCCATCAACCCGAGCAGGCCGAGGAAGACGACGATCACGCCCACCAGGGTCCAGACGTCCTGTGTCATGCGAGTACCTCTCCGTCGCGGCTGGTCATGCGGCCCCGGTATACGGTGCCCACGACCCGGGCGGCGAACGTCATCCCCTGGTAGGGGGTGTTGGCGGACAGACTTGCGAGTTCCTCCCCGACGACGGTCCACGGGGAGTCGGGATCGACGACGGCGAGGTTGGCGGGCTCCCCGACCTCGATCGGGCGCCCCTGGTCGGTGAGACCGGCGATCTCGGCGGGCCGCGTGCTCATGACGCGGGCCAGATCGCGCCAGCTCATCTCCCCCGACTCGACCAGGAGGGCCGCCACGATGGGCAACGCCGTCTCCAACCCGAGCATGCCCGGGCGGGCGGCCGCGAACTCGCAGCACTTCTCCTGGGCGGCGTGGGGGGCGTGGTCGGTGGCGACGCAGTCGATCACCCCCGAGACGAGCGCGTCACGCAGGGCGAGGGTGTCGTGGGCTTCGCGCAGTGGCGGGTTGACCCGGTAGACCCCGTCGTACGTCTCGAGCCTCGTGTCGTCGAGGAGCAGGTGGTGGGGGGTGACCTCCGCGGTGATCGAGATCCCCTGCGCCTTCGCCCACTTCAGCAGCTCGACCGTGCCCGTGGTGGAGGCGTGGCAGATGTGGACCCGCGCGCCGGCGTCCCGGGCCAGGATCGCGTCGCGCGCCACGATGGACTCCTCCGCCGAGCGCGGCCAGCCGGTGAGTCCGAGGCGGGA
>NZ_JAALED010000245.1:0-5650 GCF_014145155.1 Dietzia sp. B19
CGCCGGACTGCTTCGGCGAGCCGGCCGGCTCGCCGGGCCCGCGGGCGGGGGGTTCACGGTGTATCAGGGGGTCGAGGGGTACGTCAGCGGCGAGACCTCTGCTACCGAGGCTGCTGCGGAAACTGCCGGCGCCCTCGGTGGCGGGTTGGCTGGCGGGGCGATGGCGGGAGCTGCCGCGGGGTCGTTCCTCGGGCCTGTAGGCACGTTCGTCGGGGCCGGGATCGGAGCCGGGGTCGGCGCGTGGGTCGGCGAGGAGGCCGTGGACAGGGTCTACGACGCGGTGGTGCGCAGGGATCCCGCGGACACAGCGGACCGCAGCAACCTAGACGACGAGACGGGAGAGGGTGGAAACTGATGACCCGGGACGACCACTGGAGCACTGGAAGCGACCGCGATCCGACGAACGACGAGGTGCCGCTTTCCCGGTGGGGAGACATCAAGCAGCGAATGATCACCAGTTGGCGACGCGACGACTTCGGACGGCACAGTGTGTGCTGGAGCATCATTGTCATCATCGGGGTCCTCGGATACGAGCTGGTCATGCGCATCTGTGAGGCGTGGGGTTTCGCCGGATGAGCGGTCCTCTCCACTCCTGAGCCGAGGGGGGTCGTCGCTGTTGAGCCGCCCCTGCCAGCCCGATCCCGACAATCGTCGGGGAGTCAGCGCATCTGGGCCCTGCTACCTGTGATCGGAGTTGCCCGGGCACTGGCGCCGCCCAGGCCCGGCACTACTCGGCTCCGGCGCTACTCTGGCTCGGCGCGACTCCCGGTGAGCTTTCGGCCAATCACCTGGGGCGAATAGGCCTCCTGCGGCTCCGCTAGCTGGTTACCCAGTTCACCTTGCATCAGAGGCTTCCGCCCCAGAACCGCGGGGGCGACCTTGACCGGCTCCCCGATGATCTCCGAGGTGTTGGTGGCGTTGGTCAGGTATCCGGCCGGCGTATGACCGCGCCGGCCGTCGTTCTGTCCGGTGCCCGGCGCGCCCATCATGCCCATCGGCATCATCCCTGCCCGGCTGGCCTGGGAACCACCATTTGACGACGACGAGAAAGCCCCCGCGGGTGTTCCCGCAGCTCCCGGGCCTGCCGACATGCCGCCAGCCCCCGGCGCTCCTGAAGTCGGTCCGCCCATCCCGAGACCGCCCGGGGCTCCGAATCCTGCCAGTGTTCCTGCGCCACCCATCCTGGCTGCTCCGGCTCCTGCTCCCGCACCCCCGGCGCCTCCGCCGAGCATTCCGGCAGCGGTACCGAAGCCGCGATCACGCTGGGATCCGTTGCGGATCCCCCGCGCTCTCGCGGCGCCCCCGCCTGCTCCTATCGGCTGCCCGTTCGCTCCCGTGATCGGTGCGAACGGGGTGGCAGCCGCATGGGTCGAGGCGTTGACGCCGGCTGCCTGTGTTCCGCCCGCGTTCGCACCGCCCGCAGCTGTCTGTCCGGTGGCGGCGGCCACCGCTCCCCCGTCGTCGACCGCGCCGTTCCGCGAGGTCAGAAGCGCTTGCTCGGTGGGGGCGTCGGTTGCGGCGGGCAGGCTCGTCGTCGTCCCCGTGCCAGCACCTGCGCCGACCGCGGGGACTCCGGCCGGATTCCCTCCTCCCCCGGCGGCGGCGAGGGCGGCTTGGCCGGGTGCGGCCGGACCAGCGGGTCGGACGACCCCGTCCACGTTCCAGGCCGAGACCAGGTCGAGTCCACTCGCGCCACCCAACGCCGACGTCGAGACGACGCGATACGGGCTGGGGATATCCAGGTCGGCGAGGTTGGCGTCCATCACGGCGGGGCTGTAGACGGTGTTGACGATCGCTCGTGCCTGCTCTTCGGCGGCGTCCTGGGCTGCGGCCATCGCGGCAGCGGATTCGAGGGTCGGAGGGCCGTGGACGTAGCCGAAGCCCGGGGTGTTGACCTGGGCGGCCTGGAGGGTTGCGGACTCCTCGCCGATCCGCGACTTGGTGGTGCTGAAACCGTCCTCGGCGGTGCTCGCCTTGGTGGCCACCACTTCGAGGACCGTGGCCAGTCTGTCTACCGATTCGGTGAATGATCCCACCGAGGCGCTGGCCTGGTTAGCGAACGCACCCTGCCACTGGCTGCCCAGTGCGTTGCCCAGGCCGCTGCGCAGGTTGGCCGCCGCCGTGTGGAGGCTTGTCGCGACGGTGCTGACCCGATCCCGCACCTGCTGGAACTGCGCCGGATCCAGAGCCTGTGCCCCGGAGACCATCTTCGCCAGCGGGGCGCCCGATACCTCCTCGGGTCCCACTCGGTCATACCCGTGCAGCGTGCTGGTCCCGTCGGCTGAATCGAGAATCGCGGTCGTCGATCCAAGCGAACCCAACAACCCCAAACTCTGCAACCCGGCCGGCTCCTGCGCCGCCTTCCCCAGCGCCGCTGCGACCGCCTCGTCCTGCGCCTCGATCAACCCGCCGGCGGCGGCGAAGAGCATGGCCATGGCCTTCGCCTGATCCACATAGCCGTTAAGCAAGGTTCGCAGGTCTTCTCCCACGAATAGCGAATACACGGTGCCGATTTGCCGGGCGGTGTCGAAGGCGCCGAGCGATGAACCCTGACCGGCAATCATCCCCCCAGTAAGGTCCTGGGTCACTTCGTTGATAAAGTCGCCGCAGCGACTAACGCACAATTCAGCGACTCCCGGTTCAAGATGGACGGTCACTGAATGTCTCCTTCGGGAACAAAGTCGATAAGTGGGAGTATCGCCTGATCGATAACCTCACACGCCTTCGAAAGGCTATCGCCTTTAAATTCATTGAGGCCCGTAACTAGGTCTAACCGCATCCAAACAGCGCCACGAGAGGTGAAGAATAGCTGAACGCAAGAACTATTAAACAGGTCTCCCTGATCAGAGAGTCGAAGACCAGTTCTTCCGCTAACGCGCGCTTGGGCGTTCTCTACATTGAATGCATTATCGGCAAGGTAGTCATTACGAGATTTCCACGTCGCCAAGAGACTGAGTTGCGCTTCATCGTTTCCCCATCCGCAGGAGATGAGCGAACCAGGTTCGCGGTTATAGAACTTCGGTATTTCGGCCACAATCGAACCGACCCCCTGCTCCACCGCCTCGATGGGAATCTCGGCACACGGGTCGAAGAGGGCGGGCCGCTGCTCTATCGGCAGATCCCAGGGGTTGATCGTCTCCTCGGCGGCCGCTGGGCTCGTCGTCGTCGCCTGGTCGTTGTCCTGACTCACTCCGCACGCGGACATCACCGCGCAGGCCACGAGCGCGGCGGCTGGTCCTCTTAATGTCCCCACGATCTGTTTGACGCCCCGACCAACCAGATGGTTCCACCAGACTCGGGATGACTCCTCCGAAGAATCCGTTCGGCGATGGAACCGGCCGCTGACGTGCCCCGTCGTACCTGGTGACGGAACACGAGTCACAGGAGGAGATCGGGTGACCTACTCGGCGGGCGCGGTGCGGCTATGGGACCCCCGCGGCGTGACGACGGCGCGTGTGACCAGCGCCGGTCGGCTCGCCATCGCCGAGGAGGCGCGCGGGGCCCTCTCCGAGGGGCGCCACAGCCTCGCCATGGGTTGGGAGGGCGTCGCCGCTGACGCGGTGCTGGATGCCGTCGACTCCGAGCTGCGCCACATCGACGCGCTTGCCGGCCATCTCGACGACCTGGCCCAGACCCTTGAACAGGCGGGTAATGCGCTCGACCCTGCGGTACAGGTGGTTCGCGACCGGATCTCCGAAGCCCAGGCTCGCGGCCTGGTCGTCCGCGATGATTCGCTCGCGCCCGCTGCCGGCCGCGACGACATCACCCAGGCCGAGGTCGACGAGTATGCCGGGGCAATCGAAGAGGCTCTGGACGTCGTGGCCTCACTCGACCAGCACTACGGACGCGCACTCGACGAAATCGCCGCGCGCTTGCACGACGCGATCCCACCGGAGCCCAACAGGGGCCCGATCCCCGGCCCGGATGATCCTTGGCCCGGCGTCGCCGTCGACGCGCTCACCCGCGCCATGTCCGCGGGGCTCCCCAGGCGCGCCGACGAACTCGACCCCGTCACCCGCGGTCGGCATGTTCTCAACCCCGCCCCCGACGACTACGGCCGGCGGGCCAGCGCCGGACTTCGCTTCGTCGGGAAGGTCGCGGGCCCCCTGGGCACCGGGATGACGGTGTACGACGGCGTGAATCGGTTCGCCCGTGGCGAAGGAAGTGCCTTCGAGATCGCTACGGAGACCGGTGGCGCCTTGGGCGGCGGAATGGCGAGCGGGGCGCTGCTCGGAGCCAGTGGCGGCTCCTACGCCGGCCCCTACGGCGCACTCGTCGGGGCCGGCGCAGGGGCAGCGGCAGGATCCCCCATGGGCAAGAAGTTCGGCGAACTGACCTACAAATCGGTGACCGAACATCATGACCTGCTGCTCCGGCAGTACCACTACGCGATCTAGAAAGGAACCCGGATGGACCACACCGAGAACGAAAGAGAACCTGCAGACGTCGGCGAGGGGGCCGAGGCGGACACGGACATCGACCCTCAACTGCAGCGCTGGGAGGAATTGGACCGCCGGGTGGCCTATCGCAGACAGCAGCTCAAGTCCGTGATCCAACCGTCCGACGTGGTGACCCTCATCGCGGCAGTCGTGATCTTCTACCTGTCGCTGGCCTGGTTGTTCATCTCGCCGATGATCAAGGCGTTCTGGCCCTGGTAACGGCCTCCGGATCGGTCGATACGCCGCGTGAACTGCGTCGACGGACAGTGTCGTACCCGGGTGATCTAATCGAACACATGAGCGATAACGGGAACGGCGACAGCGTGGGTGGAGAGTTGCGGGCGATCCTCGCCGCACTCGATCTGCACCTACAACGCGACTGGACCGACACCTCCTCGACGCAGCTGCACGCCGAGCTCGTCGCGCTCGAACAGGCCCAACGCCGGATCCGCGCGACCCAGGCCCGGGTCATGGCCGCGGCCCGGGAATCGGGCACCGCCCGCCAGATGGGCTTCGTCAACGACCGCCAGATGCTCACCGGCGGCCTGGGTCTGGCGCCCGGGGAGGCCCGCGGACGCCTCGACGATGCCGGGATCGCCGACTCCGCTCGCATGCGCGCCAGCGGTGCCGGCACGGTCTCGGCCGGGCAGCTGAGGATCATCGGTAAGGCGCTGTCCGCGCTGTCGGATGAGTGTGACGACGAGGTGCGCGATCGCCTGGAACAGCAACTGCTCGAGGCTGCCGAGAAGTCCACCACCCGGCAATTGCAGGAGCACGCGCACCAGCTGCTCGACACCCTGGACCCGGGCCGCACCGAACGAGGTGCCGAAGAACGGGCCCGCCGCAGGTCGGTCTCATGCGGAGGCCAGGGACTGGACCTGATGGCCAGCGCCAGCATGACCATGGATCCGCAGCTGGCAGCCCTGATGCGCGAGGTGCACGCCCGCTGGGGCCAGCCCGGCCGATTGTGGCCTGACGCGGACGCGCCAGACACCCGGACCGACGGCCAGCGCATGCACGACGCGATGGTCCACGCCCTGCACCTGGCCCTGTCCGCCGACGCCCGCAAGACCGGAGCGCCGGCGGCGATCGTGGTGCGTGTCGACCTGGACCAGCTCACCACCCTTGCCGGCTGTGGCCTGACCGACGGCGGGATCCGCGTGCCCGTGCCCCAGGCGCTGGCGATGGCGCGCGGCAACCACTGGTTCCTA
>NZ_JAALED010000246.1:0-6020 GCF_014145155.1 Dietzia sp. B19
CCGGAGGAGCTCCCGGAACCGTGCGACGGTTCGTCCGGCCTCCTCGAGGCGCTCCACCTCCACCTCGACGGCGGCCAGCGAGGATCGCCTGGCGGAGTGGGCGGCGGAGTGGTGTGCGTGCTCGGTCACCGCGGCATCGAGTTCGGACAGCCCCGCCCTGGCGTCGTCCAGTGCCGTGCGTGCGTCCGCGAGCCGGGTCTCCGACCGCGCGAGCTCGCCGGTGGGCTCCCCGCGTCGTGCCGTCAGGTAGCGGTGACGTTCCTCCGCGACCCGGGTGACCAGTGTGTCGTCACTCGTGGGAGCGGCCCCGCCGGCCGCGGCGTCCAGGGCTCGCCGCAGCGACTCCATCCCCTTGCCCGCCTCCACCTGACCGATGGGTTCGTCCTGGGCGATACGCAGCGCTCTCCACAGGGACCTGTCCACCCGGCGGTCCAGGAGGTCCCGCACGTAGTCGTGGGCGTCGTCACCCGTCAGCGCCACCTTCGCGGACTCCGGGAACTCGAGTGACGTGCGCTTGCCGCGCACGAACTCCTTGCGGTACCGCATCCGCTCGCGGTCGATCGTGAACTCGGCCTCCACCACCACCGGGACGTCACGCCCCACAGGGCTCGCGGCCTTGATCTCCGCTCGGCCGGAGGAGGCCTTGTGTTCGAGGAGCATCTCCAGTGCATCCATGAGGCTCGTCTTGCCCGATTCGTTGGGGCCCTCGATCACGAAGACCCCGCGGGGGGGCACCTGCACCTCCTCCCGGTCGACGCCTCGGAAGTCCTCGATACGCAGCCGGTGCAGGATCACCTCAGGCCTCCGTCCACGAGCCGGTATAGCAGACTGAGCGCATTGCCGGCGTCCTCCGAGTCCGATCCGTTCGACGCCGCCTTCTCCACGAGATCCTGAACCGCGCGCCCGGCATAGCCGTCCACGAGGTCGGTGAAGTCCGAATCCTCCGCGCGGACCACCAGGTGGGTGAGCCGCTCTCGCAGGTATGCGGCCGCGAACAGCTCCGCCCACGTCTCCAGGAGATCGTCGATCCTCGCACGCAGGGCCACCCCGACGGTCCCGGTGAGGCCCAGCTTGAGGACCGTCCTGGGTTTGTCCTCGATCGCCTCGATCCGCTCGGCGAGGGCGTCGAGGTCCGACTCGGTCTCGATCTCCGCGGTGATCGCGAGGAAGGACCACCGTCCGGTCCGGATGGGTGTCACCACACAGTCACCCCGGCCGCCGGTGGGGCTCCGCGTCCCGAGCTCGACGAGCAGAGCCTGACCGGACGCCCTCTCGACGTCGTCGAACGCCGTGGTCTCGGGGCTCCCCGAGAACCAGATCCTGTCGCCGGCACCGACACGGGTGACCGAGTGCCTGTCGCCGAGGGCCACGTAGTCCAGGTGTCCCGACCCGACGGCGCTCTCGAGCTCCGCGACGCGGATCGCCTCGACGGACGGCGAGTCACCGCCGTAGACCTCGTCGGTGCCACCGTGCGCGACGAGGATGCGCAGGGAGTCGGTCGGGCCCAGGTCGGCGAGCAACGCGGGGAGACGGGCGGGATCCGGGCGCTTGGAGGTCCACGGGACCCCCACCACCTCGACCCCGGGGCGTATCTCCACGGGCTCGGAGTCACAGATGACGGTGACGGCCCCGCCGTCCACGGCCGAGGAGAAGTCCCGGCACCTCAGTACCGACGACACGTCCAGCGGATCGTGGTTCCCGGGGAGGATCAGTACAGGTACCGGGAAGGCCGCGAGAACCTCCGCGGCACGGAGCACGACCGATCGGGGAACGGCGTTGTCCTCGAACGCGTCGCCCGCGACCACGACGAACTCGGCGCCGTGCTCGAGGGCGATGTCCCCCAGCGACGCCACCGCGGCGAGCCGGTCCGCCGTGTACACCGCCTGTGACTCGGTCCCGAGGAATCGCCGTGTCATCCCCAGCTGCCAGTCGGCCGAGTGGAGGAATCGGATCGTGTCGCCGTCCCGTCGCCTGTCCATGGCCGCATCGTAGGTGGGGGCTCCGACAGTGCTGCGGCGGGATTCGCCGACCGGGTGGATCACGGGCGCTGATCCCCCGGCCGATACCGGCTGAACGCGTCGAGGAAGTCCTCCAGGTCGGCCACCACCCGCAGTTGTTCGAGTGGATCCCCGGTCGCGGCCGCGGCGAGTCTCCTGGTGACCGGTGCGTCCAGGAGATCCTCCAGACCCGCCGGGGCGGTGGTGGGGACGGCGGGGAGAAGTGGATCCCGGCCCCACAGGCTCTCCTCCACGTCGAAGGCGACCGCGCCGACGTCCCCGTCCGCGGTCCCCCCCAGCACGGCGCCCACCGTCTCGGCCCTCAGTCCCCGGAGTGCGAACATCACCTCCGGGGTGGCGTCCCACCACTCCACGAGCACGTGGGCGGCGGACAGCACGTGTCGACACGGGCCCGGCTGGACCGGGCACCGGCACGAGTACCGGGTGGCGCCGTGGACCGCCGGGAGCAGGAGGAATCCGACCGTGTCGGAGAAATCCCCGGAGAGCGCGCCCAGCACTCCTCCCTCCTCGCGGCGGAGCGCCGTGCGGAGCGCGTCGGTGTCCGTGGCGTCGAGCGGGGCGAACTCGAACTCCACGGAGAACGGGTCCGGTTGACTGCCGTCGACGTCGCACCGCACGATGCGGCCGGAGTGCTCCAGGGAGAGCACCCTGCCGTTGCGCGCGTCCTTGCGGCCGAGGAACGCCTCGCCGCGGCTCACGCCGGATTCGAGGTCCGAGGACCACCGCCGACTCCACATGTGCGACCCGAACGGACCCGCCTTGGACCTGGTGGGGATCCCTCCTCTCCCGCTCACGTCTCGTCCGTCCCCTCGTCGGTCAGCGCGACGAGTGAGGCCAGATCGGCGTCTGTCAGTTCGGTGAGCACACCCGCGAGGGGGCCGAGCGTCAGATCCGCCAGCTCGCGCTTGGACTCGAGCAACTCGTCTATCCGGTCCTCCACCGTCCCGGGCGCCACGAGGTTCCGCACCTGGACCACCCGGGTCTGCCCGATCCTGTGGACGCGATCCGTCGCCTGGTTCTCCACCGCGGGATTCCACCACCGGTCCAGATGCACCACGTGATTGGCCTCGGTCAGCGTGAGCCCGGTCCCGCCCGCCCGGAGGGAGGCGAGCATCAGCGGTGGGCCGTCCGCGCTCTGGAACTCCTCGACCATCGAGGCCCGACCACCCGCGGTGACACCGCCGTGGAGGAACGGGACCCCGGTCGCCGCCCGGCGCTCCAACAGCGGGATGATCAGATCTCCGAAGGCACGGTACTGCGTGAACAACAGGACCTTCTCCCCCGCGTCGAGGATCTCGGTGAGGACCTCGTCCAGTGCCGCGAGCTTTCCGGACCGGTGTCGCCCACCCCGCAGCAGCGAGGACCCGTCGCCGAGATAGTGCGCAGGATGGTTGCACACCTGTTTGAGCGCGGTGAGACCGGACAGGATCGCACCCTTGCGGGCCGCACCCTCGGAGTCCCTGACCTGCTCCATCATGTCCTCGACGACCGCCTGGTACAGGGTCGCCTGTTCACGGGTCAGTGGTGAGTCGACCCTGATGTGTTGCTTGGCCGGCAGATCCGCGGCCACGAGCGGGTCCGACTTGAGTCGGCGCAGGACGAACGGGGCCGCCAGGGCACGCAGCCGGGTGGCCGCGGCCTCGTCTCGGTGCGATTCGATGGGGACCACGAACCGGGCGCGGAAGGTACTGGCCGACCCGAGCAGCCCCGGGTTGGCGAAGTCGAACACCGCCCGTAGTTCGTCCAGCCTGTTCTCCACCGGGGTCCCGGTGAGCGCGATCCGGTGCCGCGCGGGGATCGATCTGATCGCCCGGGACACCGCGGTCGCCGGGTTCTTGACCGTCTGCGCCTCGTCCGCGACCAGACGCCGCCACCTCACCCCGGTGAGCAGGTCGACGTCACGAGCTGCGGTGCCGTATGAGGTCAGGACGAGGTCGGAGTCCGCCATCTTCTCGGCCGCGCCCTCACCTCGGTCCCGACCCTGTCCGTGATGGACGTGGACCCGGAGGTCCGGCGCGAACGTCGACGCCTCCCGGGCCCACGTGGCGACCAGGGTGAGCGGCGCCACCACCAGTGTCGGTCCGGACCTCCCGGCCGCGTGTTCGACCGCGGTGAGCGCGAGCACCTGCATCGTCTTGCCGAGACCCATGTCGTCGGCCAGGACCGCCCCGGTATCGGCCCGGGAGAGCGCCGAGAGCCACCTGACACCGTCCAGTTGGTACGGACGCAGGGTGGCCCGGAACCAGTCCGGGAGCACGACCGGGGACGACGACGAGGGGATCCAGTCGAGGGTGCCCGGCGACCGGACCTCGACTCCCTCCGCCTCCTCGGACATCAACGCCCCGACCAGAGCGGGTGCGGTCGTCCGCTGGCCACGCCTGGCGGCGAGGAAGCGGGCCGCCCGCCGGAGCGCACCCGGGTCCGCCCGGACCCACTGGCCGCGGAGCTTGACCAGGTCCGACGCGGCGTCGAGCAACATCCGGGCCTCGGTGGCGTCCAACGGGTTGTCGTCGACCACCAACTCCCAGTCGACGTCCGCCAGCTGTTCGAGGCCCAACCGGTGCCCCGAGTCCACTGACTCGGTCCCGGGCTCCTTGACGGCCAGCCTGACCGCTGTCCTGATCCTGGTCCAGGCCCTCGGCAGCAGGACCTCGACCCCGCGGCCCCGGAGTGCCTCCACCCCCTCGTCGACCAGGTCGACCACGAGATCGGTCGGCAGGAGCAGGTCGGGAACACCGGCCGCCTGGGTGGCCCGCGTCAGCGGCGGCCACGAACGGACGGCCCGGTCGACCACGTCGCGAACCGGTCCGTCCACGGAGGAGGTGTCGTCGAGGTCGGAGAACGGGCGGAGCGAATCGGCGCCCGTCCGGACCAACACCTGCAGCCGCCAGAGCACACCGGGATCCCGGGACCGCTCCCCCGGCGAGTCGTCAGCCGGGTCGTCGTCCACGGCGTGGCCAGGCGTCGCGGCGCGGTCCACCTCGGCGTCGTCGGAGGGTTCGACCACCCGGAACACCACCTCGACGTCCTTCGCGGCGGCCGCCCGGCCGAACTCCCGGACGGCATCGGCCAGGCCCTGACCGCCCGAGGTCACCTGACCACCGGTGACCAGTGCGTCACCGAGATCACTGTGGCGGTCTGCCGCCAGGGGTGCCAGCGCGGTGCGGGCGTGGTGGTCCGCCAGCTCGGACAGCAGCCGGACCAGCTCCTCGCGGGTGGCGACCAGCCCGTGGCTGCGCTGGAGGCTCTCGGTGGTCCACGCCCCGATCACCGGTGAGGCGACCAGATCCCAGGACGCCTCCCACGCCCCGTCCCTGCGGGTGAGACACGGGACCACGTGGCCCGCGGCCACGAGCGCCGCGACACCCGCGGACAAGGCGGAGAACGCCCGTAGTCCCGACCCGACCCACGTGTCCTCGGCCCCGAGGAGTCGACACAGGTCGATCGCGGCGCCGACGGAGATCCGGATCCCGGGCACCGTCGCCGATCTGGCCCTGCCGTCCACGACGGCACGGATGCCGATCCGGTGGGACAGCTTGTAGCCGGAGAGGAACTCCACCACCGCATCCGGGGCCCCGGCACGGCCCACGGCCGTCACCGCGGCAGCCGGCGCCACCGAGTGCGGTCGACGCAACCCCGTGTCGCACCACAACCCCACGACCCCGGACTGCCACACGGCGTGGAGACGGGGATCGGCGGACTGGGTCACGACGACATGTAAGCACGCCCGTCCGACACGGCACTCCGGTGCGGTGCCGGGCCGGGGCCCCGACGGCCCTTCCACACCCCGGTTACCCACACCCCCGGCTCCTCCACAGGCCCGGGACCGGGACCACCGTCTGACGGCCTCCGGGGGCGTGGGGCCACCCATAATCGCCCCGTGACCGACCACGTGCCCGCCGGACCCCGACCCGGGGCATCCGGGCGGGTCGTCCCCCCGGTCGGCCCCAGGGCACTCGGCCTCACGCTGGCGATCGTGGCGGCGATCTGCGGCGTGATGTG
>NZ_JAALED010000247.1:0-5093 GCF_014145155.1 Dietzia sp. B19
CCCCACCTCGCGGTGGGGCGCCCCTCCCTCATATGGTCCGGACTACTCGTCCGACCCGATGGGTCAGTCGATCACTTGATGATCTTGGTGACCTGACCGGCGCCGACGGTGCGGCCACCCTCACGGATCGCGAAGCGCAGGCCCTCGTCCATGGCGACCGGCTGGATGAGCTCGACGCTCATCTCGGTGTTGTCGCCCGGCATGACCATCTCGGTGCCCTCGGGGAGGGTCACGACGCCGGTCACGTCCGTGGTGCGGAAGTAGAACTGCGGACGGTAGTTGTTGAAGAACGGCGTGTGACGGCCGCCCTCGTCCTTGGACAGGATGTACGCCTGGCCCTCGAAGTTCGTGTGCGGGGTGTACGCGCCCGGCTTGATGACGACCTGGCCGCGCTCGACCTCCTCGCGCTTGAGGCCACGGACGAGCAGACCGACGTTGTCGCCGGCCTCGCCGTAGTCGAGGAGCTTACGGAACATCTCGATGCCCGTGATGGTGGTCTTGGTGGCCTTCTCCTTGATGCCGATGAGCTCGACATCCTCGTTCACGTTGATCTTGCCGCGCTCGATGCGACCGGTGACGACGGTGCCACGACCGGTGATCGTGAAGACGTCCTCGACGGGCATGAGGAAGGGCTTCTCCGTCTCACGCTCGGGGTCCGGGACGGAATCGTCGCAGGCCTGCATGAGGTCGCGGATCGCCTGGACCCACTTCTCGTCACCCTCGAGCGCCTTGAGCGCCGAGATGTGGACGACGGGGGCGTCCTCGTCGAACTCCTGCGAGGCGAGGAGCTCACGCACCTCCATCTCGACGAGCTCGAGGATCTCCTCGTCGTCGACCATGTCGCACTTGTTGAGGGCGACGAGGATGTAGGGGACGCCGACCTGACGGGCGAGCAGCACGTGCTCACGCGTCTGCGGCATCGGGCCGTCGGTGGCGGCCACGACCAGGATCGCGCCGTCCATCTGGGCGGCACCCGTGATCATGTTCTTGATGTAGTCGGCGTGACCCGGGGCGTCGACGTGCGCGTAGTGGCGCTTCTCCGTCTGGTACTCGACGTGGGAGATGTTGATCGTGATACCACGAGCCTTCTCCTCCGGCGCCTTGTCGATCTCGTCGAACGCGAACGCGTCGTTGAGATCGGGGAAGGTGTCCGCCAGGACCTTGGTGATGGCCGCGGTGGTGGTGGTCTTGCCATGGTCGACGTGACCGATGGTGCCGATGTTAACGTGCGGTTTGGTCCGCTCGAACTTCGCCTTCGCCACTGTGTGTCCTCCTGGACTGGTCTGTCCCCACCTCGAGGTGGGCACTGCTTTGTGTGGGATCTGATCTTACTCATCGTGCCGTGGGGGGCACGAACCGGCGGCCACCCGGAGGTTCGACCGTGCGCCGCCGGCATCGGCCCCGCCCTACCTCACGGCCGGGCGGGACCAGTACCGGTTACTCGCCGGTCGCCTTGGCGATGATCTCCTTGGACACACTCGCCGGAACCTCGGCGTAGTGGGAGAAGACCATCGAGTAGTTGGCCCGGCCCTGCGTCCGCGACCGGAGGTCGCCGACGTAGCCGAACATTTCGGACAGCGGCACGTTGGCCTTGACGACGCGGGCGCCGGAGCGCTCCTCCATCGCCTGGATCTGGCCGCGGCGGGAGTTGATGTCGCCGATGACGTCGCCCATGTAGTCCTCGGGCGTGATGACCTCGACCGCCATGAGCGGCTCGAGGATCACCGGCTGACACTTGCGCGCGGCCTCCTTGAACGCCATCGAGCCCGCGACCTTGAACGCCATCTCCGAGGAGTCGACCTCGTGGTACGCGCCGTCGACCAGCGTCGCCTTGACGTTGACCATCGGGTACCCGGCCAGGACGCCGTACTGCATGGCGTCCTTGATGCCGTGGTCCACGGAGGGGATGTACTCCTTGGGCACCCGGCCACCGGTGACCTTGTCGGCGAACTCGTAGGTCTCGCCCTCCTCGACCTGCTCCTGGGGGAGCGGCTCGAGACGGATCTGGACCTTGGCGAACTGGCCCGAACCACCGGTCTGCTTCTTGTGGGTGTAGTCGTACTTCTCGACCGTGCCCTTGATGGTCTCGCGGTAGGCGACCTGGGGCTTGCCGACGTTGGCCTCGACCTTGAACTCGCGCTTCATCCGGTCGACGAGCACGTCCAGGTGGAGCTCGCCCATGCCGCCGATGACCGTCTGACCGGTCTCGTCGTCCAGCCTGACGGAGAACGTCGGGTCCTCGCGCGCCAGCTTCTGGATGGCCGTGCCGAGCTTCTCCTGGTCGGCCTTGGTCTTGGGCTCGATCGAGACGTCGATGACCGGGGCCGGGAACGTCATCGACTCGAGGATGACCTGGTTCTGCAGGTCACACAGGGTGTCACCCGTGGTGGTGTCCTTGAGGCCGATGAACGCGTAGATGTGGCCGGCGACGGCCTCCTCGACGGGCATCTCCTTGTTGGCGTGCATCTGGAAGAGCTTGCCGACGCGCTCCTTCTTGCCCTTGGTGGCGTTCTGCACCTGCGTGCTCGGGTCGATGCGACCCGAGTAGACGCGGACGAAGGTGAGCTCACCGAAGAACGGGTGCACGGCGATCTTGAACGCCAGCGCCGCGAACGGCTCGTCCTTGGAGGGCTGACGGCTGACGACCTTCTCCTCGTCGCCCACGGCATGACCGTGGATCGAGCCGACGTCGAGCGGGTTCGGCAGGTACGCGATAACGGCGTCGAGCAGGGGCTGGACACCCTTGTTCTTGTACGCCGAACCACACAGCACCGGGTAGATCTCGGCGTTGACCGTCATCTTGCGGATCGCGGCCTGGATCTCGGCCTTCGTCAGCTCCTCGCCGCCGAAGTACTTCTCCATGAGGGCCTCGTCGCTCTCGGCGACGGCCTCGAGGAGCTTCTCGCGGTACTCGTCGGCCTTGTCCTTGAGCTCCTCGGGGATCTCCTGGACCGTGGCCTCGGTGCCGATCGGCGTGACGCCGGGCCAGACGAGGGCCTTCATCTCGACGAGGTCGATGACCCCGTCGAACTCGTCCTCCGCTCCGATGGGCAGCTGCAGGACGAGCGGCTTCGCGCCGAGCCGGTCGATGATGGTCTGCACGGTGTAGTAGAAGTCCGCGCCCATCTTGTCCATCTTGTTGACGAAACAGATGCGCGGGACGTCGTACTTCTCCGCCTGACGCCAGACCTGCTCCGACTGGGGCTCGACGCCCTCCTTGCCGTCGAAGACGGCGACGGCGCCGTCGAGCACGCGCAGTGACCGCTCGACCTCGACCGTGAAGTCGACGTGGCCCGGGGTGTCGATGATGTTGATCTGGTTGTCGGCCCAGAAACAGGTGACGGCGGCCGACGTGATGGTGATGCCGCGCTCCTTCTCCTGTTCCATCCAGTCGGTGGTCGAGGCGCCGTCGTGCGTCTCGCCGATCTTCCGGTTGACACCCGTGTAGAACAGGATGCGCTCGGTGACGGTCGTCTTACCGGCGTCGATGTGCGCCATGATGCCGATGTTGCGGACCTTGTTGAGGTCGGTCAGCACGTCCTGTGCCACGGATGGTCCCCGATCGTGAGTCTTAGGTGGCCCGGGCGGTCGTGTGGACCGTCCGAACCGGGTCTGTTGTGCTGGGCCGTGTCCCGCTTCACTCGCGCGGGAGCCGACCCTCGTTCAATGATGCCACCCTCGGGGCGGCCGGGGGGCCCCGGAGCGGTGACGCCCGGTGGGCGTCCCCCCGCTCCGGGGCCCGGCTGGATCACCAGCGGTAGTGCGCGAACGCCCGGTTGGCCTCGGCCATCTTGTGGGTGTCCTCGCGGCGCTTGACCGCGGCACCCAGACCGTTGGAGGCGTCGAGGATCTCGTTGGCGAGACGCTCGACCATGCTGTTCTCGCGGCGCTGCCGGGAGAAGGTCACCAGCCAGCGCATCGCCAGGGTCGTGGAACGCCCGGGGCGGACCTCGACGGGCACCTGGTAGGTGGCGCCACCGACGCGGCGGGAGCGGACCTCGAGGGCGGGCTTGACGTTGTCGAGCGCCTTCTTGAGGGTGAGGACCGGATCGGTACCGGTCTTCTCGCGGCAGATCTCCAGCGCGGAGTAGACGATGCGCTCGGCGGTCGTCTTCTTGCCGTCGAGGAGGATCTTGTTGACGAGCTGCGTGACCAGCGGCGAGCCGTAGACCGGATCGTTGATGAGCTGGCGCTTCGGGGCGGGACCCTTGCGAGGCATTACTTCTCCTTCTTGGCGCCGTAGCGGGAGCGGGCCTGCTTGCGGTCCTTCACGCCCTGCGTGTCGAGGGAGCCGCGGATGATCTTGTAACGGACACCCGGGAGGTCCTTCACACGACCACCACGGACGAGCACCATGGAGTGCTCCTGGAGGTTGTGGCCCTCACCGGGGATGTAGGCGGAGACCTCGATACCGCTGGTGAGGCGCACGCGGGCGACCTTACGCAGCGCGGAGTTCGGCTTCTTGGGGGTGGTGGTGTACACACGGGTGCACACGCCACGACGCTGCGGCGAGCCCTTGAGGGCAGCCGTCGCCGTCGAGGACTTCTTGTCCTGGCGGCCCTTGCGGACCAGCTGGTTGATGGTTGGCATGAACCGACTTTCTCTAGCTGGCGGCCTCCTCGGGGGCGACCACCGGTCACTGGGACGTTGCTCGTATCCGGACTCTCGCGCTCCCCGACGGGCGCACGGGCGACCACGTCAGCCGCTCTCGCTGGCCTACTGGGCACGATCCTCCAGCTCGCGTACTGCGAGCACGATGGTCAAGCCTAACCGCCCTCGTGAGGATCGGTC
Source organism: Dietzia sp. B19 (assembly GCF_014145155.1). Taxonomy (NCBI): domain Bacteria; kingdom Bacillati; phylum Actinomycetota; class Actinomycetes; order Mycobacteriales; family Dietziaceae; genus Dietzia; species Dietzia sp. B19. The sequence continues at coordinate 4,792 of NZ_JAALED010000247.1, forward strand.
AAAACGCGGCCGGGGCGACGCCTCGGGCCGACGCCTGCGGGACCTGCGCGAGCACCAGGTCGAGGGTCTCGGCCCAGTATCGGATCACCTTCTCACGACGGGCCGAGTCGTCGGAGAGCACGTCCGCGAGCCCGAGCCCGCGGGCCAGGTCGAGGGTGGCCTGCAGGGGCCTGCGCACCCGCACGTCGCCGGGGTCGTGTCCGAGGGCGGCGGCGGCGATCACCAGGACCTCCCGGGACATGTGGTTCTCGAGCGGCAGCACGCGGTCGCGCAACGCCGGATCGCTGGCCGCCGCGGTCCAG
>NZ_JAALED010000248.1:0-3119 GCF_014145155.1 Dietzia sp. B19
GGAGGTGGCCGACAAGCTCGCCGACGGCGCCTACGACCTGCTCGTCGCCGATGTCCCGGATCACTCGGTCGCCCGGGTGGTGTCCCGCGCTCACCAACTGTTGCGTCCCGGCGGTGCGCTGGTCCTGATCGGTGAGCACGCACCGCTGCCGGAGGGCGCGGACCTGCCCGAACACGCACACGTCACCGTGCTGCCCGTCGGCGGCGGGCTGACCGTGGTCGCACTCTGAGCCCGCGCGCCCGGAGGCGGCGAACCCTGGACCGGACCCGGCTGGCGACTCAGCCGGGCAGCGACGTGACGGAGTTCTTGGACACGCTCACCACTCCGCCGGCACTGATCGGGAACCGGAGCCGGTCGCGCTCGTGATCCACGCCGATCACGTCGCCCGGGCCGATCGAGGAGTTCTTGTCCACGATCGCCCTGCGCACCACGGCGCCCCGACCGATGCGCACACCGGGCATCAGCACGCTGCCCTCCACCACGGCGCCGTCCTCGACCACCACGTTGTTCGAGACCACGGAGTTGCGCACGGTGGCCGCGGAGATGATCGTCCCCGCCCCCACCATCGACTCCTGGGACATGCCGCCGTTGACGAACTTGGCTGGCGGCAGATTGTCCTGCTGGGTCCGGATCGGCCACAGGTTGTTGTAGAGGTTGAACACCGGGTGCACTGAGACCAGGTCCACGTGGGCGTCGTAGAACGCGTCGATGGTCCCCACGTCACGCCAGTACCCCCGGTCGCGCTCCGTCTCGCCCGGGACCCGGTTGCGGGCGAAGTCGTAGACGTACGCGCGCTCCTGTTCCACCAGCGCGGGGATGATGTCCCCGCCCATGTCGTGGGTGGAATCCGGCTTCTCCGCGTCCGCCTTGAGGGCCGTGACGAGCGCATCCGTCGTGAAGATGTAGTTGCCCATCGAGGCGAACGTCGCATCCGGGTCGTCCGGCGTCCCCGGAGGATCGGAGGGCTTCTCGACCCAGTCCCGGATCAGGTCGTCGTCCCCCGCGTCGATGCAGCCGAAGGCGAAGGCCTCACTGCGGGGGACCCGGATCCCGGCGACCGTGACCGCGGCCCCCGTGGCGATGTGGTGGTCGAGCATCTGACGGGGGTCCATGCGGTAGACGTGATCGGCCCCGAAGACGACGATGTGGTCCGGCTTCTCGTCGTGGACCAGGTTCAGCGACTGCAGGATGGCGTCCGCCGACCCGGTGTACCACCGCGGTCCGAGCCGCTGCTGCGCGGGAACGGGGGTGATGTACTCGCCCCCCATCCCGCTCATGTGCCACACCTGGGAGATGTGCCGGTCGAGGGAGTGCGACTTGTACTGCGTGAGGACGCAGATCCGCATGAAACCGGCGTTGACGAGGTTGCTCAGGACGAAGTCGATCAACCTGTACGACCCGCCGAACGGCACCGCCGGTTTGGCGCGGTCCGCGGTGTGCGGGAAGAGGCGCTTGCCCTCGCCACCGGCGAGAACGATTGCTAGGACGTGCGGCTGGTTCCTCACCCCCCCACCGTAACGACTTCCGGGCCGTTGCCACGGACCATCACGGGACTTGCCCCCGCACCGCCCCGCGCCGACACCCCGTGGTCGGGCGGGGTTCACCCGCAACGGTCCCGTGCACGCCCCGGGGGGCTAGGTTGACCGGTGTGCGAGTAGCGATGATGACGAGGGAGTACCCACCGGAGGTCTACGGCGGGGCGGGGGTCCACGTGACCGAACTGGTGGCCACCCTGCGGCCGCTGTGCGAGGTCGACGTCCTGTGCATGGGCGCGGACCGCGACACCGCGCGGGCGTTCCGGCCCGATCCGGAGCTGGGCGAGGACGCCAACCCGGCGATCCGGACCCTCTCCGCCGGACTGCGCATGTGCGTGGCCGCGGAGGGGGCGGACATCGTCCACTCCCACACCTGGTACGCGGGCCTGGCCGGCCACCTCGCCGGGGAGCTCTACGGCATCCCCCACGTGGTGTCCGCGCACTCTCTCGAGCCCAGCCGACCCTGGAAGGCCGAGCAGCTCGGGGGCGGCTACCGCGTCTCGTCGTGGTCGGAGCGCAACGCCTTCGCCCACGCTGACGCCGTGGTCGCGGTGAGTGCACGGATGAAGGACGAGATCCTGCGCGTCTACCCCGAGGTCGATCCGGAGAAGATCCACGTGATCCTCAACGGCATCGACACCTCGGTGTGGTCACCGGTCGAGACGTTCGCCGGGGAGGACTCGGTCCTCCGGCGGCACGGTGTCGACCCGGACCGACCGATCGTGGCGTTCGTCGGTCGCATCACACGTCAGAAGGGAGTGCCCCACCTGGTCCGCGCGGCCCGAGATTTCCACCCGGACGCCCAGCTCGTGCTCTGTGCGGGTGCCCCGGACACCCCGGAGATCGCGGCCGAGATGGAATCACTGGTCGCCGACCTGCAGTCCACCCGGGACGGCGTCTTCTGGCTCCGCGACATGCTGCCGCGCGCGGAGGTCATCGAGATCCTCTCCGCCGCCACGGTGTTCGCGTGCCCGTCGGTGTACGAACCCCTCGGGATCGTCAACCTCGAGGCCATGGCCTGCGACACCGCCGTCGTCGCCTCCGATGTCGGCGGGATCCCGGAGGTCGTCGTCGACGGCGAGACCGGCACGCTCGTCCACTACGACGAGTCGGACCCGGACGCCTTCGAGGCCGGTCTCGCGGCCGCGGTCAACGAACTCGTCGTCGATCCGGGCAAGGCCGCCGCGTACGGCCGTGCCGGGCAGGAGCGGGCCCGGACGCGGTTCGCGTGGGAGGCGATCGCCGAGCAGACCCACGCGATGTACGCCTCACTCCTGTAGAGCGCCTACCTCCTGTAGAGCGCCTCACTCGTGTAGAGCGCGTCACTCCTGCAGAGACCTGCGGAACGTCCGCACCTCGACGTGGACGCGGACCGGGCCGTCGCCGGACCCGATGGCCCGCTCGACCCCGGCCCGACCCAGGTGGACTCCACTGGGGCCCATGAGGGCCAGGTCCGCGGCGATCGCGGCGGGAACCGTGGTGGTGACGTCGACCACCCGGACCGGACCGGGGTCGAACCCGGCGGCCAGGTGCGTGTCCAGGCGCTCGGCCTTGTCCGCCGCGGGTGCGAGCATCCCGACCCGC
>NZ_JAALED010000249.1:0-3351 GCF_014145155.1 Dietzia sp. B19
CCGGATCGGCTCCGCCCGCCTCATCGACAACGTCGGCGTGGCCATCGGCACGGGGTTCCTCGCCGCCGCCGAGGCGACCGTCGCCTCCCAGCAGGCCGAGCTGGCCGCAGACCTCCAGGAAGGCGTCTAGATGCAGCGCACCATGCTCCACTCCAAGATCCACCGGGCGACGGTGACCCAGGCGGACCTGCACTACGTGGGTTCCTGCACCATCGACGCGGACCTCATGGACGCCGCGGACCTGCTCGAGGGGCAGCAGATCGACATCGTCGACATCGACAACGGCTCCCGTCTGACCACCTACGCCATCACCGGCGAGCGGGGCTCGGGGGTCATCAGCATCAACGGTGCGGCCGCGCACCTCGTCCATCCCGGGGATCTGGTGATCATCATCGCGTACGCGGTGATGGAGGACGCCGAGGCGCGGGCCTACGAGCCGCGCGTGGTCTTCGTGGATGCCCACAACCGCACGCTCACCGAGGGCACCGATCCGGCGGACGTCCCCGAGGGGTCGGGCCTGAAGAACCCGCGCGTCCCCGAGCCCGCCACCGTCTAGGTGTCGGGGTAGGGCCGTGTTACTCACCGTCGACGTCGGCAACACCCACATCCGGCTCGGCGTCTTCCCCCCCGATGGCGGTCCACTCGAGCGCACCTGGAGCATGCGGACGTCGCCGGCGGTGACCTCCGACGAGTTGGCGCTGACCATCCGGGGGTTGCTCGGCGAGTGCGCCGAGCGGCTCACCGGAATCTCGGCGATGTCGGTCGTGCCGTCGGTGACGGGCGAACTGCGACGGATGGCCGCAGATTACTGGCCCGGGTTGCGCGCGGTCGTGGTGGCGCCCGGAGTGAAGACCGGGGTACCACTGCTCGTGGACTCTCCGCGGGAGGTGGGGTCCGACCGGGTCGTCAACGCCCTGGCAGCCCACACCCTGTTCGAGGGCGCGGTGATCGTCGTCGACGTGGACACCGCGACCACGGTCGACGCCGTCTCCGCCCGCGGCGAGTTGCTCGGTGGGGCGATCGCGCCCGGGATCGACATCTCCGTGGACGCTCTCGCCGAGCGCGCGGCCGCGTTGCGCAAGATCGAGGTCGTGCGGCCCCGGGGCGCGCTGGGCAAGAACACGGTCGCCGCGCTGCAGGCCGGGATCGTGATCGGGTTCGCCGGGCAGATCGACGCGCTGGTCGACCGCCTGCGGACGGACGTCGCCGAGTTGGCCGACGCGGCGGTGGTGCTGACCGGACTGCGTGCGGAAGTCGTGGCGGAGGAGTCGCGGACGATCACCGACGTGGAGCCGGAGCTCGCGCTCGAGGGACTGCGACTGGTGTTCGAGAGGAACACCTGAATCCCGCCCCGCGCCGGTGGCATGCTGTCCGCCATGGACGGGATCGGACGGAGAGAGATCGACGACGACGACGAGGTGATCCGCAGGGACACCTCCGAGTTCGACCGCGGGGTGTCCTTCTTCGACGCCATCTACGGCTTCGCCGTCACGCTGCTCATCGTGAACGTCGACCTGCCGGGGCCGGAGGCGTGGCAGGACCTCGGCTCCCTGGCGGCATCCGGGCTCGGGCAGCAGCTGACCGGGGTCGCACTGAGTTTCGTGGTGATCTGCGCGCTGTGGCGGGTCAACGTCAGGATGATCAAGGGCCTCACCGGACTCGACGGCCCGATGGTGGTCGGCAACCTCCTGGCGACGGGCCTGGTGATCCTCGTGCCCTTCACCACCGACGCGATCAGCAACCCGGCCACGGCCGATCTCGACCTGCCGACCGCGCTCTACGCCCTCAACATCGCCGGGGTGTCCCTCGCGCAGGCCGCCGTGTACCAGCGTGGTCGCGCGGTCGGACTGGAACGCCGTCCCACGTCGGCGAGGGAGAACCGCAGAATGCTCCTGGCGGCGACCGCCACCCCGGTGGTGTTCCTGGCATCGGTCCCCGTGGCGGTGACGGTCGGCGCGGGGACCGCCCAGCTGATGTGGGTGTCCTTGGTCGTGCTGCTGCCGTTGACGGGCGGCCTCGCGAACCGGGCCAGGGGGACCTGACGGCGCAGCGGGGTCAGGCCGCGCGTGCGGGTCAGGCCGCGGAGCGGTAGCTCGTCATGGAGACCGACCCCCAGGCGTACCCCTTGCTGAAGGCGTCCAGCTTCTCGCCGGATCCGGCCGCCATCCCCGCCGTGTAGAGCAGGGGCAGGAAGTGGTCGGCGCTGGGGACGGCCAGTCGGGCGTCGGGGTGTTCGACCAGAGAGAGGGCGTCCTCCGGCCGCTCGGTGAGCAGTTCCTGGGCGTGGTCGTCGAATCGGTGCGCCCAGTCCGTCCCCGAGTCCCCGCGGGAGGGGTCCGCGGCCGCCAGGTTGTGCACCACGTTGCCGCTGGCCAGGATCAGCACACCGGAGTCCCGCAGCGCCGAGAGCCTGGTGCCCAGGTTGAAGTGGTAGCCCGCGGGCTTGGAGGCGTCCACCGACAACTGGGCCACCGGGACGTCGGCATCGGGGAACACGTGGGTGAGGACGGACCACGTGCCGTGGTCGAGCCCCCACGAGTCCCGGTCCTCGCCGACCCAGGTGGGTTTGACCACCTCGGCCACCTCCGAGGCGAGCTCGGGTGCACCGGCGGCCGGGTAGTCGAACTCGTTGAGCTCCCGTGGGAAGCCGTAGAAGTCGTGGATCGTCCTCGGGTTGGCCATCGCGGTCACCGCGGTGGCCCCGATGTACCAGTGGGCCGAGACGGCCAGCACGGCGCGGGGACGTTCGGGGAGGGAGGTGCCGAGCGCGGCCCATTCGCGGGTCCACTGGTTGACCTCGAGCGCGTTGAGGGGGACGCCGTGGCCGATGAAGACGGCGGGCTGACGCGTGCGTGCGGTGGTCATGATGCTCCTTCGGTCTGACTACATGATGCATCAACTAATGTTCGGGCGCCAGCGGGTGTGCTGTCGGGTGTGGTCAGCGGGCCGAAGGAATCCGCTCTTGTCGTAGATAGACCGGTCTGTCTATTATTGGGGCCATGCACGCACGACGAATGCCCTCGGCCGGTCCGGCGGGCTCCGCACGTGCGCAGCACTGGTGTCCCCGACCGGCAGCAGCACCCTCGAACGGACCGACCGGGACCCGCCTGACCAGGAGCACCAGATGACCTCTCTCGCCGTCACCCTCACCGACCCCGCCGCCCTCACGCTGGACGTGGCGGACTACCGCACCACCGTCGAGGCGGGGGCGCTCGTCGTGGACATCCGCTCACGGGTCCAGCGCGAGCGGCAGGGTGTGCTGGCCGGGGCGGTCGCGGTCGAGGCCCGCCCCGTCGTCGAGCTGCTCGATCCCCGTTCGGCGGCACCCCTCGCCGCCGTGGACGAGGGGCG
>NZ_JAALED010000250.1:0-1763 GCF_014145155.1 Dietzia sp. B19
GCGGCCATCGCGCGCAGCCGCACCCCCTCGTCGAGCGGAGCGGTCCGCCACCACGTGGGGCCGGCGTCCCGCTCCCGGGCCACGCGGTGCAGACACCTGGACCCCGACGCCGGTCCCGCCACCGCACCGTCGGGGTCCCCACTCGATCCGTTCCGGGCACCGTCCATCGACGTCCATCATGGCGCACACCGCCCTCGGATACCGGTCCGGTGCTCACCGGCGGACTGTTCGCCTAGGCTGGGACCCTGATGTTCGCGACGAGAGAAGGATCGACGCCCATGGGCAAGCTGACGACCTACCGCGACAAGCGCGCCGAACTCCGCGCCCACGCCTCCGCGCTCAAGGCCACCGCCATGACCGAGGCCAAGCTCGCCGCCAAGGAGGCCAGGCACAAGGCCAAGGAGGCGCATCGCGTCGATCTCGCCGAGGCCAAGAAGCGCGCGAAGCTGGAGGGCAAGAACGCGGACCGCAGGGCGAAGCGTGAGGCCAAGCGGGCCAAGCGCCAGGACGCGCTCGCCCAGAAGGCGTCCAGGCGGGACCGCAAGGCCGAGAAGACGCTGTCCAAGCAGGAGCGCGCCACCCTCAAGCGCGAGGCCAAGTTCCTGGCGAAGGACCGTAAGGCGGCCGAGAAGATCGAGGCGGCGGGCCGGCGGCACGAGTACCAGCTCGCCGAGATGGAGCTGAAGAAGCTCGAGGGCACCAAACTCGGCAAGGACGACGTGCAGCGGTGGCTGAGCCTGGCCAAGGTCGCCACCCCGGTCCTGTTGCCGATGGTCTACAAGCTCGTGTCCAACGCGCAGGGTTCCGCCGACAAGTCCACCGGGGCGGGTGCCGTGGACCTCAAGGCCGCGGGCATCGACGCCACCGGCCCGGGCGCGGCCCTCGGTGTCCGTATCGTCCGGTTGGAACAGACCCTCGACCAGCTCGAGGTCGGGCGTCGCGGGGACCGCCAGGTCGAGGACTTCATCGCCTCCACCCGGACCCGTCTCAAGGATCTGCGGACGGCCGTCGAGACCGCCGAGACCACCCCGACCTCCCAGCGCCGCGAGGTGCACTCCGCCATCTCCGGTGAGCTCGACCGGGTCAACAAGGACGTGCTCGCCCGCCTCGGCGTCACCCCGTGACCCCGATCCGGGCTCGGCTGGCCTCCACCGCGCTCGCCGCCACCATGATCGTGGGGGCCGCGTCGCCGGCCACCGTCCTCGCCCCGGTCGCCGCAGCGCACTCGGTCCTCGTCTCGGTGGACCCGCAGGACGGGGCGACCCTCGAGACCTCGCCCGGTGAGGTCTCGCTGACGTTCAACGAGGAGATCAACCAGAATTTCGCCTCGGTCGCCGTCACCACCGGCGACGACCGGACCACCCTGGTCGTCGGGGAACCCACGGTGGAGGGCGAGACGGTCACCGTGGCGCTCGACGACCTGGCGGACGGCGCGTACACCGTCGGCTACCGGGTGACCTCGGCCGACGGGCACGTCGTCAGCGGATCCTCGGTCTTCACCGTGCAGTCCGCGGCCGGCACCACCGGCGACCCTGCCGAGGACCCTGTTGGCGACCAGTTCGACCAGTCCGACCCGGCCGAGAACCAGATCGCCGACGAGACCTCGGGCGAGGCGTCCTCCGGAGTCGACCCGGCGTTGTGGGTAGTGGGTGGCCTGGCCGTCCTGCTGATCGGCGGCGCGTTCGTGCTGCTGCGCCGCGGCAACTGACAGCGGCGGCAACTGACAGCGGCGGCGCCCCCGTATCCCGGGACGCCGCCGCTCG
>NZ_JAALED010000251.1:0-5371 GCF_014145155.1 Dietzia sp. B19
CGATGTGTGCGGAACGCTCTTGGCGAGGGGACCGGTTCGCTCAGATCGCCAGCGCCGACGTCACCTCGTGGGCGGCGGTGTCGTCGGAGGCGCCCGAGTGGGTGACCCGCCCCGACTCCACCACGTAGAACACGTCCGAGGCCCTCAGGGAGAACCCCACATGCTGCTCGACCAGCAGCACGGACAGGTCGCCGCGCGAGGCCAGGTCCACGATGATCCGCTCGATCTCGGCCACGACATTGGGCTGGATGCCCTCGGTCGGCTCGTCCAGCACCAGCAGCCGCGGCTCGGTGATGAGCGCCCGGGCGATGGCCAGCTGCTGCCGCTGCCCACCGGAGAGCAACCCGGCCTTCCGATCCAGCAGCTCCTTGAGCGCCGGGAACAGGTCGAGCGACTCGTCGATGAGCGCCTTCCCCCGCTTGCGCCCGTCCGCCACGACCCGCAGGTTCTCGGCGGTCGTGAGCTGGGTGAACGACTGCTGACCCTGGGGCACGTAGCCGATACCCAGCGCCACTCGGCCATGCGGTTTGAGTCCGGTGATGTCCTGGCCGTCGAAGGTGATCGTGCCGGCCTTGCACGGCAGCAGACCGACGGCGGCCCGCAGCAGGGTCGTCTTTCCCGCCCCGTTGTGTCCGAGCACCGCGGCCACGCCCCCGGCGGGGACCTCCAGGTCCACCCCGTGGAGCACCTCGGACCCGCCGTACCCGGCGCGGACGCCCGACATCTGCAGTAGTGCGCTCATTCGTCTGACTCCATCTCGGGTTCGGTGCCGCTTTCCGGCTCGGTACCGCTTTCCGGCTCGGTATCGGTTTCCAGCTCGGTGCCGGTGGCGGCCGCGGTGCCCAGGTACACCTGCTGGACATTGGGGTCGGCCTGGATCTCGGCGACCGTGCCCTCGGCGAGGACCTTGCCGGCCGCGAGGACGGTGACCGAGGTGGCGAAGTCGCGCATGAAGTCCATGTCGTGCTCCACCACCACCACCGTGCGGTCGGCGGCGATGCGCTGGAGCAGTTCCCCGGTGGCCTTGCGCTCGTCCGCCCCCATGCCGGCGACGGGCTCGTCGAGGAGCATCACGTCGGAGTCCTGGACGAGCAGCATGCCGATCTCCAGCCACTGCTTCTGACCGTGGGCCAACACCCCGGCCTTGGTGCCGGCCAGGTGCTCGAGACCGATGGTCTCCAGCGCCTCGGAGACCACGGTCGCGCGGCCGCGGCGCCGCCGGAGCAGGGTCACCCATCCCCGACCGGAGCCGGCCGCGATGTCCAGGTTCTGCTCCACCGTGAGGTCCTCGAAGATACTGGCCGTCTGGAAGGTCCGTCCGATCCCCATGCGCGCGATCTTGTGGGTCTTCATCCCCAGCACCGGTTGCCCGGTCTTGTCGACCGTCCCCGTCGCCGGGACCAGCCCCGTGATCGCGTCGACGACGGTGGTCTTGCCCGCGCCGTTGGGTCCGATGAGGAACTTGAGGTCTCCCTGGATCAGCGTCAGGTCCACCCCGTCGACGGCGCGGAACCCGTCGAACGAGACGGTCAGACCGCGGACCTCCAGGTAGGTCCGTCCCGTCGAGGCGCCGGCGCGGCCGCCTCCGGCCCCGGTCGAATCGGTGGCCACAGCGGTGGGGGTCATGGGGTCTCCTCCGTGTTGGATCCGGTGGATCCGGTGGTGGCGGGGGTCGCGGGGCCGGACCCGGTGGACCTGCGGCGCCGGCGGATGACGAACAGGCTGGCCAGGCCGCCGGGCAGGAAGCCCACGACGACGATGAAGAGCACACCCTGCAGGTAGGTCCACTGCGACGGGTAGGCCTCGGAGAAGGTCGTCTGCGCCCAGGCCACGCCGATCGCTCCCAGGACCGGGCCGAGCAGGGTGGCCCGGCCGCCGATCGCGACGCCGATGAGGAACGCGATCGACGGGGCGATGCCGATCGCCGAGGGCGAGATGATCCCGACGATCGGGACGAACAGCGCGCCGGCGATCCCGGCGGCGAAGGCGGCGACCGCGTACGCCAGGGACTTGACCAGCGCCGGGTCGTACCCCAGGAAGCGGACCCGCTCCTCCTGGTCGCGGACGGCCACGAGCAGCTCACCGAAGCGCGAGTGCATGAACTGGCGCACCAGCAACACCACTCCGATGAGGGCGCCGCCGGTGATGAAGTACAGCATCCGGCGGTTGGCCGGATCCGACAGGGCGAAGCCGAAGAAGCCGGTGAACCGGTTGAGTCCGTTGGATCCGCCGAGCTCGGGGCGGCTGACCAGGAAGATCGCCGCGGCGGCCGCGAGGGCCTGGGACAGGATCGCGAAGTAGGCGCCCTTGACCTTGCGGTTGAACACCAGGTATCCGAACCCGAAGGCCAGCAGGGGTGGCAGGAGCAGGATCACCACGAGGGTGAAGATCGGCGAGGCGAACGGTTCCCAGTACCCGGGCAGCGACCGCATCCCGGCGATCTGCATGAAGTCCGGCAGGGCGTCGGGACCGCCGCGGTCGCGGGCGTCGGCGAGCTTGAGGTACATCGCCATGGCGTACGCGCCGACGCCGAAGTACACGCCCTGGCCGAGCGTGAGCATGCCGCCCCGCCCCCACGCCAGCCCGATCCCACTGGCGACGATGCCGAAGCAGAAGAACTTGGCCAGCAGGTTGAGCCTGAACTCGCTCAACAGGACGGGTGCGACGCCGAAGATGAGGATCGCGGCGACGGCGAGCGCCACCCAGAACACCCAACGGGGTCGTTCGCCCTCGGTGGTCAGCGCGCCGGGCAGGGGCAGACGAGGTGGCCGTCCCCGACGACCCGCGGCCGGCTCGGCCGGGTCCGGGGTGGTGGTGCCGATGGTGGCGGTGTCGGTCATGCCAGGCTCCTGGTCTTGACGGCGAACAGCCCCTGCGGGCGGATCTGGAGGAAGACGATGATCGTCACGAAGACGAGTACCTTCGCCACGGAGGCGGTCGTGGAGTATTCGAAGAACGAGTTGAGGATCCCCAGCGCGAAGGCCGCGATGACGGCGCCCCTCAGCTGACCGAGGCCCCCGACCACCACCACGAGGAAGGCGTCGATGAGGTAGGACTGCCCGATGGTGGGGCTCGTCGAACCGATGAGGGTCAGCGCCACGCCCGCCACCCCCGCGAGGCCGGAACCGATGAAGAACGTGGTCAGGTCACTGCGGCGTGAGTTGATGCCGGAGCTCTCGGCGAGGTCGCGGTTGAGGGTGACGGCCCGGATGCGCCGCCCCATCGGGGTGAACCGCATGGCCGCCATGAGGGCGGCGACACACGCCACGGCCAGGAGGAAGATGAAGACCCGCGTGTACGGGACGGAGGCCCCGAGCAGGACCAGGTTCCCGCGGAGGAACGCGGGCACCTCGACGTTGACGGCGGGGGCTCCCCAGATGTCGCGCGCGATCTGTTGCAGCACCAGCCCGACGCCGAAGGTGACGAGCAGTGTGTCGAGCGGTCGGGCGTACAGCCGTCTGATGAGCAGCACCTCGAGGATCACCCCGAGCAACCCGCCCACCACGAACCCCGCCACGAGGGAGATCGCCAGCCCCGCACCGGAGGCGGCGACGAATTGTTGGATGACGTAGGCCGTGTAACAGCCGGCCATGATGAACTCGCCGTGCGCCATGTTGATGACGCCCATCTGCCCGAAGGTCAGGGACAGGCCGAGCGCTGCGAGCAACAGGATCGAGCCGATGCTCAGTCCTGTCGCGAGTTGACCGATGATGACGTCCACACCGGCTCCTTTCTCCTGCGTGCGCCCGCCCGCGGCGGCCCCGGTGACCGGGACCGCCGCGGGGGGGCGGTGGACTCGGACTGGGTCAGTTACCGGACAGGTCGCCGGCCCAGTCGTAGCCCTCCAGGAAGGGATCCGGCTCGATGGGCTCGCCCGAGCTCCACACCTCGTAGATCAGGCCGTCGGGGCGGATCTCCCCGACGAGTGCGGTCTTGGAGATGTGGTTGTTGTCCCCGTTGATCGTCACGGTGCCCTCCGGGGCGTCGAAGCTGACCCCGCCGGCATTCTCCTGGATCTCGGCCACATCGAAGCTGCCCGCCTTCTCGACCGTGTTCTTCCACAGGAATAGTGAGGTGTACGCGGCCTCCATCGGGTCGGAGGTGACCCGGTTCTCGCCGTACTTGGCCTTGAACGCCTCGACGAACGACGTGTTCTCCGGACTCTCGATGGTCTGGTAGTAGTTCCACGACGTGAGCTGGCCCTCGATGTTGTCCGCGCCGATGCCCTGGACCTCCTCCTCGGCGATCGACACGCTCACCACCGGGGTGTCCTCCGCGGTGAGGCCGGCGTTGGTGTACTCGCGGAAGAAGGCCACGTTGGAGTCGCCGTTGAGGGTGTTGAACACGGCGTCCGGGTCGGCGGTGCGCACCTTGTTGACGATGGTGGAGAAGTCGGTGGACCCGAGCGGCGTGTAGTCCTCACCGAGGATCTCGACGTCGTTGGCCTCCGCCCACGCCTTGATCACGCGGTTGGCGGTCTGCGGGAAGACGTAGTCCGAACCGACGAGGTACATCGATTCGACGCCCTGCTCCTTGAGGTACTCCAGCCCCGGGACGATCTGCTGGTTGGTGGTGGCGCCGGTGTAGAAGATGTTCTCCGACGCCTCGAGCCCCTCGTACTGGACGGGGTAGTACAGCAGCGCGTTGTTGTCCTCGACCACCGGCAGCATGGCCTTGCGGGAGGAGGAGGTCCATCCCCCGAAGATCGCGGCCACGCAGTCGCTGGTGATGAGCTTCTGCGCCTTCTCCGCGAACACGGCCGGGTCGGAGGCCCCGTCCTCGACCACGGTCTCGATCTGCTTGCCCATCACTCCGCCGTCGGCGTTGATCTGCTCCACGGCGAGCTCGACGGAGTCTCGCACGGTCCGCTCGGAGATCGCCATGGTTCCCGAGAGGGAGTGCAGCGACCCGATCTTGATGGTGTCGCCTGAGGTGTCCACGCACGATTCCGCGGAGGCCGCGGCGGTGTCCGAGGTGCGGTTTCCGCAGGCGGTGAGGGCGCCGGCCCCCAGAACCACGAGGGCGGCGGCGGCAGCAGTGCGTCTGGAGATGGATTTCACGCGGGTTCATCCTTGCCGTGGGCGGGCGGTCGGTGGCCCCCGCTTCTCGGGGATCGACGCTCGATGAACGCAAAGTTATGAGTTTCATGTGAGCCGCACGGTTCCACAGTGTTTCGTCTGTGTTGCCTCGATCCACCTGCAGTGAACCCTGGGTTTCTCAGCCCTTGCGCAGTTCCGGTGCCGGCGCCCCCAGCACGTGCTCACGCGCGGCGGACCACACCGCGCGCACTGCGGCCTCCACCGCCTCCGGGCTGCCACCCACCACCCGGGACCACGCCCCGCACCCCTCGGGCAGGGTGCTCACCCCACCG
>NZ_JAALED010000252.1:0-5229 GCF_014145155.1 Dietzia sp. B19
CATCGCGGCGAGACCGGCGGGCGGGGCGGCGATCACGGCTGGTTGGTCGGGGTGGAGGCGGGGCGACGACGACGAGGCGTCCTCGCGCGGGGTGTCGTCCTCCGCGGGTTCGGCATCCGGATCGATCTCCACCGCACCGCGGTAGAAGAGGAAGAAGACCACCCACCCCGCCAGCGCCACGAGGACGAAGCTGACGATGCGGTAGAGGAACACCGCCGCGAACGCCTGGTGCGCACCGAGCCCGCCCGCGGTGAGCGCGGTGATGAGCGCGAACTCGACCGTTCCCAGACCACCGGGGGTGATCGGCGCGGAGGCCACGATCTTGCCGGTGACGTAGGCGATACACAGACCGCCGATGCTGGGCTGGGCGCCGACCGCGTGGGCGGCCGCCCACAGGCAGCCGATGTCGGCGACCCAGTTGAGGAGTGAGAACGCGAAGGCCTTGGAGAACTGGGTCTTGGTCATCTCGACCGCCTCGGCCTGCTCCACGATCTTGCGGACCCCGGTCGCACCGTGGTCGGCGGGCCGGCGGCGCCGGGCGTTGACCCACGCCAACAACGACAGCAGGGCCTCCTCGATCCTGTCGGGGTTCCTGGCGGCCCACTGCACCACCACCACGATCGCCACGAGGCCGATCGCGGACACCATCAGCAGGAACGGGTTGGACACACGGCCCACCAGGAAGAAGCCCATCAACGCGAGCAGCACGATCCCCACCGTGGACAGCACTCCGGAGATCACCAGTTGCCACGACGCCACCACCCGGGTCGCGCCCCACTGGCGGGTCTTCCGGTAGGTCAGGGTGGTTCCGAAGACCTGCCCGCCGGGGATGCAGGTCGAGAACGCGTTGGCGGAGAAGACCAGACCGACGCTCGCCCAGTGCCCCACCCTGACGCCCGCCGACTGCAGCAGCACCTTCTGCACCGAGCCGTAGCTGGACATGGAGAGGTAGGAGAACACCAGCGCCACCGCGACCCAACCCCAGTGCGGGCTGGTGACCGCCGAGAACCCCTCGGCGAAGAACGGCATCTGCCCGCGGAGCCAGTAGAGGACGAAGCCCAGGACGGCCAGGGTCGCCAACGCCTTGAACCAGGGGTTGACCAGGACCACCCGGACACGACGGCGCAGGACGGCGCCCCGGGTCCCCTTCATCCCGCCACCATAACCCGCGGACCGGCCTCGGCCCAGGTTCACACTCCGGAGGTCGGGCGGGGCCTCACGCGTCGCGATCCCGTTCCCTCTCCCGCTCCTGCCGGAGCCGGGCGATCAGCTCCGCGGCGGGGATCTTCTCCCCGCCGCCCCCGTCCCGACGACGGTGCTCGGGCCGGGGTGCGGTCCGGAGGTCGGGTTCGGGCTCGCGCACAGGTTCGGGCGCGGGTTCGCGCACAGGTTCCGGCTCGCGCGCAGGTTCCGGCTCGCGCACAGGTTCCGCTTCGGGCTCGCGCTCGAGGAGCCCCACCGCCGATCCCGGCACCTGCGTCCCCTCCGCCACGGAGGGTCCGTCAGCGGGGCTCCCCGCGACAGGTCCTGCGGGTGCGGTGTCAGGGACGCCCGTCTCCGTGACCCTGACCGGTCCCGCCGACCCGACCCGGGCAGGGCCGCCCTGCAGGTGTTCGGGCTCGTCGCCGATCTCGGCCTCGCCCAGGCCGATCCGCTCCTGGACCCGCTTCATCCACCGGGGGGCCCACCAGTTGTCGGTGCCCAGCATCTGCATGACCGCGGGCACCAGCAGCATGCGGATCACCGTGGCGTCGATGATCAGGGCGGCGATCATGCCGAACGCGATGTACTTCATCATCACGATGTCCGAGAACGCGAACGCGCCGGTCACCACGATGAGGATCAGCGCGGCCGAGGTGATGATCCGACCGGTGTTGGCCACACCGCTGCGGATGGCCTCGGCGGTCCTGGCGCCCCGGGATCGCGCCTCGACCATCCGGGACACCAGGAACACCTCGTAGTCCGTGGACAACCCGTAGATGATCGCCATCAGCAGCACCACCACTGGCGAGGTGAGCGGCCCCGGTGTGAAGCCGAGCAGGTCGGCGAGGTGCCCGTCGACGAAGATCCACGTGAGGATCCCGAGCGTGGCGCCCAGGCCCAGCAGGTTCATGATCGCCGCCTTGATGGGCAGCACCAGCGAGCCGAACGCCAGGAACATCAGGATCGTGGTGGCGACCAGCACGTACAACACGAACCACGGGAGTCCGTCGACCAGCGCGTCGACCGAGTCGGACTCCATGGCCGGGTTCCCGCCCACGTGGACCTCGGTGCCGGCGGGGATCGGGAACTGCTGCAGGTACTCGACGGTCTCGGCCGGTGAGTTGCGGTCGACCAGACCGGACTGCAGGACCACCACGTCGCGGCCCTGGTCGTCCTGCTGTCCGGACCGGGCGAACTGGAACGGACCGGTGAGCCCGGGCGCGTTGTTGGCCTCGGCGCGGATCTGCGAGAGCGTGGTGCCGTCCGACCCGATCACGACGAGCTTGACCGGGTCGGTGCGGGTGCCGGGGAAGTTCTGGTCGTACTGCTCCTGCGCCACCCGCGTGGTGTTGTCCGGCGGGAGGTAGGTCTCGTTGATGCCGCCGAACTTGACCCCGGAGAACGGGATGATGAGCGCCACGAGGACCACCACGACGGGCACCGCCACCGCCACCGGGTGCTTCATCGAGAAGTCGGCGACCCGGCCGAACAGCCCGTTCTCCACCTGCTCGCGGGTGCGGTGCCGCTGCAGGCGCTTGATGCCGAGCATGTCGACGCGGTGCCCCAACATCACCAGCACCGCCGGGAGCAGCGTCACCGACAGCAGCGCGGCCAGGATGACGGCGGCGATCGCCCCATAGGCCACCGACTTGAGGAAGTCCTGCGGGAAGATCAGCAGCCCGGACAGGGTCACGCCCACCATGACGGCCGAGAACACCACGGTGCGGCCGGCGGTGGCCACGGCTCTGCGTACGGCGACGACCGGTGGGTACCCCTCGGCCATCTCCTCCCGGAACCGGCTCACCACGAACAGGCCGTAGTCGATCGCCAGCCCCAGGCCGATCAGCGTGACCACGTTCTGGGCGAACGAGTTGACCGGCACCACCAACGACAGCAGGTGCAGGGCGCCGATCGACCCGAGGATCGTCAGGATGCCCACGGCCACCGGCAGGAACGCGGCCACCACGCCGCCGAACACCACGATGAGCAGGACGAACACCAGGGGCAGCGCGATGAGCTCCGCCCGGACGAGGTCGGCGTCCATGCCGTCCTGCAGCGCTCCCGCGACCGCCTGGACGCCGGCGACGTCGGTCTCGATGCCGTCGACGTCGATCCGGTTCTCGATCACCCGGAAGTTCTCGAGGATCTCCTCCTCCTCGCCCGCCAGCTGGATCGAGGCCACCGCGATGCCCTCGTCACGGTTGACCAGGGCGGGGGACTGGTTGTAGACGAAGCTGGTCACGCCGGTGACCTCGTCGGGGAACTCGTCGCGGATCGCGTCGAGCGAGGCCCGGACGGGGTCCTGGAACGCGGGATCGTCGACCGTGGTGCCCTCGGGGGCGTGATAGGTGACGACGACGTCGCCGAGCGCGTCGCGGCCGTACGCCTCCTGCTCGAGCCGCTCGGCGGTCGCCCACCCGCTCTTCGGGTCCTCGAAGCCCCCCTGACCGAAGGCGTTGCCGAACATGCTGCCGGCGACGCTGAGGGCGGCCATGACCAGGACCATGAAGAGCAGGACGGGGACGCGGCGGCGGGCGACGAACCCTCCGAGTGAGTTGAACACGGCTGCGCGCTCCTAACGCGAGTTGAGCAGGGCGGTGAGCGGCCGGAGCGGCTGCAGCCAGGCACCCTCGTCGGGCAGGTTCTCCAGGCTGACCCGGGGCAGGGGCTCCCGGAACACGCCTGGGATGTCCTCGAGGTCGAGGAATCGGATCGTGTCGTGCTGGACGGCCCAGGTGGCGTGCTCCCGGAACCCGATGACGGTGACGGGGACCTCGTCGGCGAGCTCCTCCAACGGCTCGCGGAACGCCTGGCCGTCGGCGGAGGCCACCACGACACCGGCGAGCCTGCCGGACTCGGCGCGCCGGTCGATGTGCTCGAGCATGTCGTCGTCGACATCGGAGTCTTCGCTGGTCTTGGGCTTGGCGAAGACGGCGAAGCCGACGTTGCGCAGGGCCTCGACCCAGGGGCGGACGTTGTCCGAGGTGCCCGGGACGATGTTGGTGAAGACGGTCGCCTCGGCCTCGAGGGTGTCGTTGGTGGTCACCGACAACTCGGCCGCGTACCCGAGCAGCCACCGCCCGAGCGCGTCGAAACGGGGACGGTACACGGCCGTGGGACGGCCGCCGAGGATCGAGCCCAGGCCCATGTCCACGTTGGGGGCGTCCCAGACGAGCAGCACCAGGCCCGGGGCGTCGGGCGGCACCACGTCGGAGAGGTCGTGGGCGTCCGGTCCGTCAGGTGGGGTCATCGTCTGCTGCCTCGGTCTTCTTGTAGATACGGGGTTGTCAGTCTCTACGACGCCAGAGGAACTCGTTGATCACTCGCTCCTCCTGCAGACCCTTGCCCTCGAACTTCGTCACGGGTCTTTTCAGACTGAACGGTACGTGTCCGGCCCCGGTCGTGGCGTCGAGCCGCTCGAGTGAGGGTTCCGCGTCGCCGGTCTCGGCGATCCAGTCGGCATAGTCCGCGTGGTCGGTGGCCACGTGGAGCACACCGCCGGGACGGAGGCGCGAGGAGATCAGTTCGAACGTGCCCGACTGCAGGAGCCGCCGCTTGTGGTGGCGGGCCTTGGGCCACGGATCCGGGAAGAACACGCGCACGCCGGTCAGGCTCGACGGCGCGATCATGTTGGTCAGCACGTCCACCCCGTCGCCGCGGATCATCCGGACGTTCTCGAGCCCCTCGCGCAGGATCATCCCCAGGAGCTGGGCCAGACCCGGCTGGTAGACCTCCACCGCGATCACGTCCACGTCGGGCTCGTCGGCCGCCATCGCCGCGGTCGACGTCCCGGTCCCGGAGCCGATCTCCACGATCAGCGGCGCGACGCGACCGAACAGGGCCTGCGGGTCGACGAGGTCGTCCGCCACGTTGCGGCCGTAGGTCGGCCAGTGTTCCTCCCAGTTCCGCTGCTGCCCCGGACGCAGGGTGCCGCGCCGGAACCGGTAGGCCGTGACCCTGGGGAACAGACGCGGGTCGTGGTCGGGGGTCGCACCGCCCCGGGTGTCGCCGTCCGGGGTGTCGCCG
>NZ_JAALED010000253.1:0-3702 GCF_014145155.1 Dietzia sp. B19
CGGCCCGCAGCCGGCCATCGCCGCACGACCGGCGGGGTTCGAGTCCCGTGCCCCGGGGTTGTTCGGCCCCGGGTCCACACCGGGACCGGCGGCCGAGGAGGCGACCTCCGCCATCGCCGCCCGGCCGGTGGGATACGTCCCTCGACCTGTGACCCCGCAGCCCGTCCTCTCGACCTCCGTCCCGCCGACGACGTCGTCCGCCCTCTCGGTGTCCGGGGGCGAGCGGTCCGAGACCATCACGTCCTCGACCGGTGTGGTCAGCGGCGAGGTGCATCCCGGGATCACCCACTCGGACGCACAGTTCGACGCCAGGATGGCGCTCGAACTCGGAGCCGTCGAGCTCACCATGGGCCGGCTCGACCCTGCTCGCCTGGCGGAGTTCCGCATGCTGGCGGAGTCGGCCAACCAGTACATCCACGGGGACCGCTTCCTCGACCCGGCGCGCTTCACCGCGGCCAACGCGCAGTTCCACGAGTACCTCTTCCGGTGCACGGGCAACGAGGCCCTTCTGCAGGCCTACCGGATCCTGGAGGTCACCCGGGTGATGAACAGCGTCCTCCCGGACGCCCGGTGGGTGTCGGAGGACATCGTGCCCGAGCACCTCGAGATCGTGACCGCGTTCGAGAACGGGGATCGCGACGCGGCACGCTATCTGATCCGTCGCCACACCGAACACGCCAAGGCGACGATGCGGGCCGCGCTCGCCGACTCGTCCGTCGGGGCGGCGTCGTGAGCGCCCCGGTCGGTGACCACGACGCGGTCCCACCCGTCCTGTCCCCCGGACGTTTCGACGGGCTGTCCGTCCTGGTCACCGGAGCGGTTCAGGGAATCGGTCGTGCGGTCGCCGACCGGGTCGTCCGGGAAGGCGGGCTCGTCACCGCCGTCGACCGTGCCAGGGAGATCAACGGGGTCGCCGAGGAGCTGACCGCGATGTCACCGGACGGCCACCGGGTGATCCCGGTGGTCGCCGACCTCGAGACATTCGAGGGCGCACGACGTGCGACGGACGCCGCACTGTCCACCCACGGCCGGATCGACGTACTGATCAACAACGTCGGGGGCACGATCTGGGCGCGGCCGTACCACGAGTACTCACCGGAGCAGATCGAGAAGGAGGTGCGCCGGTCACTGTTCCCCACGCTGTGGATGTGCCGGGCGGTCCTCCCGTCGATGGTCTCCCTCGAGGCCGGCACCATCGTCAACGTGTCCTCCGTGGCCACGCGCGGCGTCAACCGGGTCCCGTACGCAGCGTCCAAGGGCGGGGTGAACGGACTGACCACGGCGCTCGCGCTCGAGGCGGCTCCCCACGGGATCCGGGTGGTGGCCACCGCTCCCGGCGGAACCCTCGCCCCGGAGCGCCGCATCTCCCGCGGCGGGGACGCCCGGACCGACCAGGAGAAGCGCTGGTACCAGCAGATCGTGGACCAGACCGTCGACTCCACCTCACTCGGTCGCTACGGCACCCTCCACGAACAGGCCGCCCCGATCTGCTTCCTGGCCTCCCCCGAGGCGTCGTACATCACCGGATCGGTCCTCCCGGTCGCCGGCGGGGACCAGGGCTGACCGCCCGTCCTTTCCCGTCGCCCACCCACCCACGCCGCATTTCACCTCACGCACCCTTCACGCACCCCGCGCCACCCCGCGCCCCCTGTTGTCACACCGCTCCATCCCACCCATCCCTTCCCTCACCGGAGGTCCACCGTGACCGAAAAGACCGCATCCAAAGCCGACGTCTGGGAGTCCCCCGCACATCGGCGAACCGTCTACGGAGTGCTGGCCGTTGTCGCGCTGGCCATCCTCTTCGACGGCTACGACCTGGTGATCTACGGCGCGATCCTGCCCACGCTCATGGCGGACCCCGGCCAGATCGGTCCGCTCGGGGCCGCGCAGGCCGGCGCCCTGGGGTCGTACGCCCTCGTCGGTGTCATGATCGGAGCGTTGAGCGCGGGCGCCGTCGGAGACCGCGTCGGCCGCCGGAAGATCATGCTCGGCTCGATCGCCTGGTTCTCGATCGGCATGGCCGCCACCGCCTTCGCCCAGAACATCACGACGTTCGGGATCCTGCGCCTGCTCACCGGCCTCGGAATCGGCGCCATCGTCGCCACCGCCGGTGCGATCATCGCCGAGTTCGCCCCCGCCGGGCGGCGGAACCTGTTCAACGCCGTGGTCTACAGCGGAATCCCCGCCGGAGGCGTCCTCGCCTCTGCCCTGGCGATGCTGCTACGCGAGCACATCGGCTGGCGGGGACTGTTCCTCATCGGCGCACTGCCCCTCATCATCGTCCTGCCCTACGCGTGGTACGCGCTGCCGGAATCACCGCGCTGGCTCTCCTCGCGCGGGCGCACCGACGAGGCCGTCGCCCTGTGCACCGCCCGCGGACTTCCGGTCCATGCCTTCATCGACCCACCCGCCGCGACCACTGACAACCCCGCGACGGGCACCGCAGCAACCGCACCCACCGGATTCGCCGGGCTGTTGACCCCGGCCTACCGACTCGGCACCCTCCTGCTCGGGTTCATGAGCTTCGCCGGACTCCTGCTCACCTACGGGCTGAACACCTGGCTCCCGACGATCATGGAGACGTACGGCATCGACGCCAGGAGCTCCCTGGGTTTCCTCCTGGTCCTCAACGGCGGCGCCATCGTCGGAGGGCTGGCCGCGTCGCGGCTGGCCGACCGGCACGGCCCGCGCGTCATCGTGGCCTGCTCGTTCGTCCTCGCGACGTTGGCGCTGGTCGCCGTGACCCTCTCCCCGCCGATCGCGCTGATGATCCTGCTCGTCGCCGCTGCCGGTATGGGCACCATCGGGACCCAGGTGCTCGTCTACGGCTTCGTCTCCAACTACTACGAGACCGGCTCCCGCGCCGCGGGAGTGGCATGGTGTGCGGGCTTCGGGCGTCTGGGCGGAATCCTCGGCCCGGTCATCGGCGGACTCCTTGTCGCCGGCGGCCTCCAGGCGGAGACCTCGTTCCTCGTCTTTGCCGGAGTGGCCCTGGCCGGGGCCCTGATCACCCTCGCCGTCCCGCGCTCCCCGGGCCTGATCGCCCAGGTCCCGGACACCATCCCGGGCTCCGGACGCGACGGCGAGACCGACGGTTCGCGGGAACAGATCGAGACCTCCGCGGCCGACCTACGCTGAGGTCATGACCACCATGCCCTCCCTGATCCCCCGTCACGGTCACCACCGCGCAGCGGAGCGGCTCCGCGAGATCCACGGCGCGGTGGTGGACCGCGGGTCGTCGGTGGTCCTGGTGGCCGCCCCCTACGGAGGGGGAAAGAGCCACCTCGTCGACACCCTGCTCACCGGGACCACCGGCGTGACCACGGTTCTGACCAGGGCATTGCCGTGGGAACACGACGTCCCGTGGGTGACCGCGGACCGTATCCTCCAGCGACTACCCCGGGTCGCGGCAGCGGGTGACGGGGAGGCTCCCGGCGCGGCCGGGGTCGAGAGGACGGCGACCCAGGTCGTCGACGCGCTCGACGCCGCGCTCGGGGGCGCCGGCGCCGGGACGGTCATCGTGATCGACGACGCCGACCACGCCGATCCCGACTCACTCCGCGCACTCGGGTCGGCGCTCGAGGCCTCCGTCGACGGCTCCGTTCTCCTGGTCCTCACCGCCGGGAACCCCTCGGAGGGACCGTCCGCGGACCTGTGTGCCACCCTCGCCCGCGAGACGCTCCACCTCGGCGCGCTCGACCA
>NZ_JAALED010000254.1:0-9737 GCF_014145155.1 Dietzia sp. B19
CGATGGAGGTGTCCTCCACGGGGACCACACAATCGGCACCCTCGGGGACCGGCGCACCGGTCATCACCTTGCAGGCCTCGTCGTCGTCGACCCGTGGCCCCGGTCCGTCACCGGCGTGGGTCGTCCCCACCACCCGGAGCCGCACCGGCGAGTCCGGACCGGCCCCGGCGATGTCGGCCGACCGCACCGCGTAGCCGTCCATCTGCGAGTTCACGAACAGGGGGAGGTCCACCGACGCGAGCAGGTCCCGTGCGAGCACCGAGTCCGCGCACGCCACGACCGGCAACCGCGTGCTCTGGGCGGCCCGCTCCAGCACCGGCGCGAGATGCGTGCGCAGGAGCTCTCGATACTCGGCGGGAGACGGCCGGGATACGGGGTGGGTCGGGCGGTCGGGGTGGGAGGCCATGCCTCCACGGTAATCGCGTTGTACTGTGCCTACGGTCCGCGCGCGGGGCGCAGGCGGGGAAATAAAGGGGAGACGGTGGCGGACGGCGCGCGGGGTTCGAGGAAGCTGTGGTCTGTCCACGGCGACGGCAAGAACATCAGGCCCGGCGAGGTCGTGGCCCCGATGGAGCGCCTGAGCTGGCCCCGGACGATCGGCATCGGCGCCCAGCACGTGGTCTCGATGTTCGGTGCCACGTTCGTCTTCCCCATCATCATGGGGCTCAACCCGCAGCTCGCGATCCTCTTCTCCGGCGTGTGCACGCTGCTGTTCCTGGCGATCGTCAAGGGGCAGGTCCCCAGCTACCTGGGCACCTCGGTGGCGTTCGTCGGGGCGGTCGCGGCGATCCGCGCGCAGGGCGGCACGAGCGCGGAGGTCACCGGCGCGATGCTGGTGGCGGGTGCGACCCTCGCCGTGGTCGGCGTCATCGTGCACGTGGTGGGCGGGCGCGTGGTCACCGCCGTGCTGCCCCCGGTCGTCACCGGCGCCGTGGTGATGCTGCTGGGCTTCAACCTGGCGCCCGTGGTGGCCGAGACCTACTGGCCGCAGGACCAGTGGGTGGCGCTGACGGTGATGATCGCGCTGGTCCTCATGACGGTGGGCCTGAAGGGCTTCGCCGGCCGGATCGCGATCTTCCTCGCGCTGATCTTCGGCTACGTCCTGTCCTGGGTGCTCGACCTGGTGACCGGTCCCATCACCTCGTTCAGCGCCACCGCCGGCGAGGTGACCGAGCACCTGCGGGTGGACTGGTCGGGCGTCGGGGACGCGCCGTGGCTCGGGTTGCCGCCCATGACCGACGAGGCCGCGGGCGTGGTGGGCATCCACGCGCCCGACTTCTCCCTGGCGTTCGTGCTGCTGATCGTCCCCGGGATCATCGCCCTGATCGCCGAGAACGCGGGTCACGTCAAGGCGATCGGCGAGATCACGCGCACCGAGACCGACGGCCTGATGGGCCGCGCCCTGGCCGCCGACGGTGCGGGCACCGTCCTGGCCACCTCGTTCGGCGGATCGGCGACGACGACGTACGCCGAGAACATCGGGGTGATGGCCGCGACCAAGGTCTACTCCACGGCCGCGTACGTGGTGGCGGCGCTGACCGCGATCCTCCTGGGCTGCTCGCCCAAGCTGGGCGCGGTGATCTCGGCGACGCCCGGCGGCGTGCTGGGCGGGATCACCGTGGTGCTCTACGGGATGATCGGCCTGCTCGGGGCGAAGATCTGGAAGGAGAACCGGGTCGACTTCGGCAACCCGCTCAACCTGGTCCCGGTGGCGGCGGGCGTGGTGATCGCCGTGGGCGACACGACCCTGACCGTGACGGACGACTTCCAGCTCGGCGGGATCGCGCTCGGCACCCTCGTGGTGGTGCTGGGGTACCACCTCGCCCGGCTGATCGCGCCGCAGTTGAGAGCGCAGGCCGAGCGCGACGAGATCCACGAGCTCACCCTCCTCGGGCCGAACCCGGAGGTGGAGGTGCCGGAGAGGTAGACGGCGGGGTGGCGCTCACGCGCCTACACTCGACCAGAACGCCCGGCAGATCGGAGGTGCGCGTGACCGCGACCGACATCCCGAGCCCTCGGCCGCGCCCCGACGGCGCGCGGCCGGCCACCCCGTTGCTCATCGACACCTTCGGTCGCACCGGGCGGGACCTGCGCGTGTCGCTGACGGAGAAGTGCTCCCTGCGCTGCACGTACTGCATGCCGGAGGAGGGGCTGCCGCCCATCCCGGAGGCCGCACGCATGACCACCGACGAGGTGATCCGGCTGGTCACGCTGGCGCATCACGACCTCGGGGTCCGCGAGGTGCGCTTCACCGGCGGCGAACCCCTGATGCGGCAGGACCTCGAGAGGATCGTCGCCGGGACCCGGGAGGCGTGCCCTGACCTTCCGGTCGCCCTCACCACCAACGGCGTGGGCCTCGAGCACCGGGTGGGCGCACTGGTCGAGGCCGGGCTCGACCGGATCAACATCTCCCTGGACACGGTCGACCGCCTCGAGTTCGCCGAGCTCACCCGTCGCGACCGGCTGCCGTCGGTGCTCCGCGGGGTCCGTGCCGCGGTCGAGGCGGGACTCGCCCCGGTCAAGGTCAACGCCGTGCCGATGAGGGCCACCCTGCCGGGGGCTCCCGACCTGCTGGAATGGGCTCTCGAGGAGGGCGTGCAGCTGCGGTTCATCGAGGAGATGCCGCTCGACGCCGACAACACCTGGTCCAGGGTCGAGATGGTCACGGCGCAGGAGCTGCTCGACGTGTTGGGCGCGCGCTTCGACCTGGTGCCCGCCGGTCGCGAGGACCCGTCCGCCCCGGCCGAACTGTGGGAGGTGGCCGGACGCTCGGTGGCGGGGTCCCCGGCCCACGTCGGGGTGATCGCCACCGTCACCCGCAACTTCTGCGCGGCCTGTGACCGGACGCGGCTGACCGCCGAGGGGACCGTGAGATCCTGCTTGTTCAGTGATGACGAGACCGACGTGTTGGGTGTGTTGCGCTCCGGGGCGCAGGACGCGGAGATCGCCCGGGTGTGGCGCGGGGCGATGTGGGGTAAGCAGGCCGGGCACGGCATCGGTGGGACGGCGTTCCACCGGCCGCGCCGGTCGATGGGCGCCATAGGCGGATGACGTGTCACCGAAAGCGGCGGCGGCGCGTCGGGGGCACGGGCTAGAGTCGACACCGTGAGCAGGACATCGAGAATGATCACCGTGGGGTACTACGCGGCGGCCGAGGACGCGGCCGGCACCGCCCGCGAGCGCCTCCACACGGACGCGACGACCATCGGTGAACTGGCCCGGGAGGTCTGCGAGAGGCACGGTGAGCCGTTGGCCAGCATCGTCACGGTGTCGTCCTTCCTCATCGGCGAGGAGACCACGCGCGACCCCCTCGCCTCGATCGACGGGGTCTCCGTGATCGACATCCTGCCCCCCTTCGCCGGGGGTTGACCGGTGGGTCGGCGTCAGGGGATCGAGGTGGTGGGCGTGGCCCTGATGTGTTCCGGGCTCGCGTGTGCGACCGAGGAGCCGGAGGCCACCGCGACCGTCTCGCTCGGGGTGGCCGCCGCGCCGTCGTTGTCCGTCGCGTTCACCGACCTCATCCAGATCTTCGAGGAGGAGAATCCCGGGGTCCGGGTCCACCTCGAACTGGGGCGGTCGGACGAGATCGCCGAGGGGCTGTCCGACCGCACGGACCTCAACGTCTTCGCCTCCGCGAGCGAGGAGGTGATGGACCTCGCCGTGGCACAGGGAGCCGCCGCGGAACCGCAGATCTTCGCCCGGAACCACGTGGTCGTGGCGGTGCCGTCCGGGAACCCCCTCCGCGTGCGCGGACTGGGCGACCTGTCCCGCCCGGACCTGCGCGTGGGCCTGTGTGCGCCGGACACCCCGTGTGGCAAAGCGACCGAGAAGGTGCTCGCCGCCGCGGCGGTGGAGCCCACGGACGTCACATGGGAGGACGGGTCCCGCGCGCTCAGTGTCCGGCTCGCGGACAACGAGATGGACGTCGGGATCGTCTACCGCACTGACGTCGCGAGCTCGCACGGGTGGGTGGCGCCCGTCAGTCCCGAGGGTCGCGAGCGGGACCTGATGCGGTCGGCGGGAACGACCCGGTACGTCCTGGCCCGCGTCCCCAGCGGGGAGAGCGGGCCCGGGGGTGAGGCCGAACGGGTGGCGGCCGACCGCTTCCGCGAGCTGGTGACCTCTGAGCGTGGCCGCCGGACCCTCGAGGGTGCCGGACTGGACGCGCTGCCGGAGTGACCCGGGGTACTGAAACCCGGGTTCTCGACGTCACGCGGTGAGGCATCGCCCGCTGAGCCGACCCGTGATGGCCGACCTCTCGACGTAGGGCTGACGCCAGGTGCGGCCGTCGGAGGAGGAGTCGCGGTTGTCACCCAGGAGGAGATAGTGCCCGGCCGGGACGTGGAAGTCACCGCGGTAGTACGACGACGAGGCGTACAACTCCTCGAGGGGTACGCCGTCCACGCGGACCGCGCCGCCGTCGATCTCGATGCGCTCGCCGGGCAGGCCGACCACCCTCTTGAGCACGCGGCCGACCACCTCGGCGTGATCCACCACGACCAGGTCGCCCCGGCGGATCGGTGTGGACCGTCGGAGCGACCTGGTGAGAACGAGCTGCCCGGCACGCAGGGTCGGTTCCATTGAGTCGGATCGGACGCGGGTGAGCCACCACATCAGGGCGCGTGCTCGTGGTGGTCGTGACCGTGGTGGTCGTGGTCGTGCCCCTCGGCGTACTTGAAGAATCGCACGTAGGCGTCCATGTACTCGCGGGCGGCGACGAGGTCGTCGGGGTCGAAGCCCCTGAGCGCGATGGCGTGGTCGAAACGACGCTCGAGCTCGTCCCACCGGTCCTCGTCTACCAGGCCCCTGAGGGGCTCGATGCTGCCGAGCTCCAGCGCCTCGTCGGCGGCCACCACCCGAGGGTCGACGCCGGCACCGGCGGGCGCGAGTCCGCTGAAGCCGGCGCCCTCGCCCGCGCGGTGCACGCGGACCAAGGTCTCGAGAAACCACCTGTCGGCGACCTCCCTGGTCTCGCCGCCCGCGACCCGGACGCGCCGGACCTTGTCGAAGACGGCGCGGACCTCGTCCTCGCCCCCGGGGTGGACCCACTTGAGGGCGACATTGACGTTGCCGCTGTCGAGGGCACGGCGGCCGTCGGTGACGGCCGGGCCGTCCTCGGTGTCGCAGTGGGCGGAGGCCTCACGGACGACGAGTCCGAGCAGCGTGCCGAAGATCGAGGTGACGTTCATGACGGGGTCCTTTCCCTGGTCTGAACTGGTACGTCTCAGACGGTAGCGCCCGAACGGGAGGGTTCCCATGACCTAGGTCAAGCCCCGCCCGCCCGCGCCTCCAGTCCCTCCGGATCGAGCAGGTCGACCTCGGCTCCGCGCACCTCGACAAGACCCTCGCGCCCGAGCGCGGCGAGTCGGCGGCTCAGGGTCTCGGGGATGGTACCGAGGTAGGTGGCCACGTCCTTCTTGGACATCGGCAGTCGCACCGTCACCACCCCGTCGACGCCTCGGACGGCGGGCAGGTCGAGCAGATATGAGGCGAGCCGTGCGCCGACGTCGGCCAGCGTGCGGGCCGCGAGCATCCGCTCTGTGGACTCCAGGCGGATGGCGAGCGAGCGCAGCATGGATGCGCCGATGTCCGGGTATCGGTTCAGGAGCCCGGCCAGCGCACCGTGCTCGAAGACGCACATCGTCGTGGGGTCGAGCGCGACGCAGTCGTTCTCCGGACGTGTCCCGGTGAGGAAGCCGCTCTCGCCCTCGACGTCGCCGGGGCCGAGGAGGCGCAGCGTGGCCTCGCGGCCGTCCTCCGCCGTGCGGCCCACCTTGACCAGCCCCTCGTGCACCACGAGCAATCGCGGCGACGACTGCCCCGCGCGCACGATCCACTCGCCGCGCTCGACGCGGAGCGGACGCGCCATCGAGGCCACCTCGGCCTGCTGCCGGGGTGAGAGCCGGGCGAAGAGCGGCACCGCCGCGACGCATGACTCGGCGTGCTGGTGGTCGTGAGAGGGGGTCATCGGGTCCCATTGTGACCGCGGGTGCTCCCTCGCGTGGGGCTGATCGTGAGCGCGGCGGTCGTCGGGCACACCCGCGGGACTAGACCAGCCAGTCGTTGGGGGCGAAGAGCTCGGCGTGAATCCGCTGTTCGGGCACGCCGGCCTCGATGAACGTCGCGCGCACCGACTGGAGGAAGCCGGTGGGCCCACACAGGAAGACGTGTGCGCCCGCCGGGAGCTCGACGGAGGAGAGGTCCATGACGCCGTGGTGGACCGCGCCCGGTCCGGCGGTCGTGTCCGCGCCGTGCTCGTACCAGGTGTGCACCTCGGCGTCGGCGAGCAGCGAGGACTCGCCGGCCACCTCATCGGCCAGAACGTGCTGGTCGGGCGAGCGGTCGGCGTGCAGGATCAGGACTCGCCGGGGATCGTCCGTCGCGGACAGGTGCGCGATCATACCGAGCATCGGGGTGATGCCGATCCCGGCCGAGCACAGGACGACCGGTGCCGCGTCCGGGCCCGACCCGGTTCCCGCTGCGTCCAGGACCAGGTCACCGAACGGCAGCGTGACCTGGAGCGTGGTGCCGACCCGGGCGTGGGCGTGCAGCCACCCGGAGACCTCACCGGCGGGGCACGGACCCGCGCCACCGGAGACCGCGTCGACCCGGCGGATGCCGATCCGCCACGTGCCCGACCCCGGCGCCGCCGACAGCGAGTACTGACGCAACTGACGCGCGCCGTCGGGCAGCACCACGCCGACGGAGGTGTACTGGCCGGGTCGGAAGTCCGGCAGGTCGCCACCGTCGGGACCGCCGAGGGTCACCACGGTGACGGAATCGGTGACGTCCTCCCGGGCCAGGACGACGGCGGTCCGGAAGACGTCTCCCGGCTCGACCCGGGCCTCGGCGTAGAGGGCGTTCTCGAAGTCCACGAGGACGCCCGCCATGATCCAGTACACCTCGTCCCACGCGGCCGCGATCTCCGGGGTGATCGCCTCGCCCAGCACCTGGACGATCGCGTCGAAGAGGTTGTCGTGGACCACCTGGTACTGGTCGGCGGTGATCCCGAGGCTCGCGTGCTTGTGGCCGATCCGGGCCAGCATGTCGACGGGGCTCTTCCCGTCCACCAGCAGCGTCGCGAAGGTGGCGATGGAGGCGGCGAGCGCGCGCTGCTGGGCGCCCAGCTTCTGGTTGCCGCGGTTGAAGGTGTCGCGCAGGAGCTCGGGGTGGTTGCCGAACATCGTGCGGTAGAACACCGGGGTGATCTCGTCGATGTGCGCCCCGATGACCGGGAGCGTGTCGCGGATGATCGGGACGTGGTGCGGCGAGAGCTCCCGCGGATGGGCGAGGATCGTCTCGAGTGAGGTGAGCGACGTGGTCATGCGGATCTCCTTCAGTGGGCGCGACGGGGTCACCCGGGCACCTGGGGTGCCGGGCGTCGAGGGGGTGTGGGTCGGTGGTCGCCGACCGGTCAGGGGGCGGGTCCCAGGCTGAGCAGGACCTGCCTGGTCGGGGTGTGGACGATGCCCGAGACGGTGAGTGGATCGAGGGCGGCGAAGAACGCCTCGCGGGCCTCGGCCAGGGCTCGGCGGAGGCTGCAGTTGCCGGCCAGCGGGCAGGGCGCCGGGCCCTCGCACTGCACCACCTCGCCGGGGCCCTCGAGTTCACGCAGCAGCCGCCCGACGGACGCCTGACGACCGGCCTCGGTGATCGCGAGACCACCGCCCCGGCCCCGCCGGGACTCGACGAGGCCGAGCTCCACGAGCCGGGAGACGGTCTTGGCCACGTGGCTCGTCGACGCGTTCACCGACTCGGCGATGCCCCCGGCGGTCATCCGGTCCCCGCGCCCGTCGGCCACGGCGAGACGCATGAGGGCGCGGAGCGCGAGATCGGAGAACCTGGACAACTGCACGAGGCCGAGCGTGCCATAGTGCGAACCGCCGTAGCGCATTTGTCCGCAGTGATCTCAAATACGTTCTGAGCTGGGCATTTGGCGGGCGTGTCACCAGCAGGAACGCGGGGTCCCCCTCACCGTCGCGGCCCGTCGTCGCGTCGGCGGAGCACCGCGGCGGGGGCGGGGGAGGGCGCGGCTAGGATCGATCCCCATGGCAGCCTCCCTCCTCGTCGCCGGCACCACGTCGGATGCCGGCAAGAGCGTGGTGGTGACGGCGCTGTGCCGGGCGTTCGCCCGGCGGGGCGTCAGGGTCGCGCCGTTCAAGGCGCAGAACATGTCCAACAACTCGATGGTCGTCCGGGGTCCGGCGGGCTTCGGGGAGATCGGGCGCGCGCAGTGGATCCAGGCCCTCGCGGCACGCGCCGAGCCCGAGGTGGCGATGAACCCGGTGCTGCTCAAGCCGGGCGGCGACCGGCGCAGCCACGTGGTGGTGATGGGCCGCCCCGCCGGGACGGTCTCGTCCAGGGACTTCGTCGACGGTCGCGTGCATCTGGCCACCGCCGCCCATGCCGCATACGACGACCTGGCCGACCGGGCCGACCTGGTGCTGTGCGAGGGCGCGGGCAGTCCTGCCGAGATCAACCTCCGTGCCGGTGACTACGTCAACATGGGCCTGGCCCGTCACGCCGACATGCCGGTGGTCGTGGTGGGCGACATCGACCGCGGCGGGGTCTTCGCCGCGATGTACGGCACGGTGGCACTCCTGGATGCCGCCGACCAGCGGCTCGTCGCAGGCTTCGTCGTCAACAAGTTCCGCGGTGACCCCTCGCTCCTCGGACCGGGGCTGGACCACCTCGAGGCGCTCACCGGACGGCGGGTCCACGGAGTGCTGCCCTGGAGCCCCGACGTGTGGCTCGACTCCGAGGACGCGCTGGACATCGGCGGTCGCCGCGCCGACGCCGGCCGGGCGTTGCGGGTCGCCGTGATCCGGCTGCCCCGGATCAGCAACTTCACCGATGTCGACGCGCTGGGGCTGGAGCCGGACGTCGACGTGGAGTTCGTCACCGACCCCCGGACCGTCCGGGGCGCGGACCTGGTGGTCCTGCCCGGCACGCGCGCGACGATCGACGACCTGGCCTGGCTCCGCTCCCGCGGTCTGGACCGCGCGGTGATCGACCACGCCCACGCCGGGGGGTCGGTGTTCGGCATCTGCGGTGGCTTCCAGATGCTCGGCCGACTCGTCCGGGACCCGGAGGGGGTGGAGGGTCCCGAGGGCGCGGAGGTCGACGGGCTCGGGCTGCTGGACGTGGAGACGGAGTTCGGGCCGGAGAAGGTCCTGTGGCTGCCCACCGGGGAGGCGCTCGGTCAGGCGGCGGCCGGGTACGAGATCCACCACGGGCGGATCGGCCTCGGCGCGGACCCCGAGTTCCTCGGGGGTGCGAGGCGCGACGGTGTGGCGGGCACCATGTGGCACGGGAGCCTCGAGTCCGACGGGTTCCGTCAGGCCTACCTCGCGGAGGTGGCGGCCCGTGTCGGCCGGGTCCGCGAACCCTCCGGTGTGGACTTCGCCGCCGCACGCGAGAGGCGACTGGACCTGCTGGGTGATCTGGCGGAGGAGCACCTCGACCTGGACGCCCTGCTGGAGCTGGCCCGCGAGGGCGCGCCGGAGATGCCGTCCCTGCCGCCGGGGTCGGAGCGGTGATCCTCGTCCTGGGTGGGACCGCTGAGGCGCGGGAGCTGGCGAGACTGCTGCAGGACGCGGGTCACGAGTTCTGCTCGTCCCTGGCGGGGAGGGTGGCGCGTCCGCGCCTGCCCGTGGGCCGGGTCCGGATCGGCGGCTTCGGCGGGGTCGAGGGGCTCCGCGACCACCTCTCCACGCAGGGGGTCCGCGTGGTCGTGG
>NZ_JAALED010000026.1:0-3941 GCF_014145155.1 Dietzia sp. B19
GGCGGCCGTCGTCATCGCTTCCGCGCCGACACGTGCTCGACCTCGACGGACACCGGCCGCCACGAGATCCCGGGGATCGAACGCAGGGGAGCGAACGAGTCGGCAGCGCGCTGCCACGCGACGGACAGACTGTTCGCGATGAGGTCGGCGTCGGCGGGGTGGGCTCGCGTGGCGACGCGACGCAGGAGCTGGACGTCGGTGAGCTTGACCGTGACCGTCCACGTGATCGTCCCCCGGTCGTAGATCTCGGTGGTCACAGCGCTCTCAACATCGAGAACCCGGAACGCGCCCTCTTCGAGGAGTTCCTCCACACCGCCCGTAGGCCAGATCAGCCAGTTCAGTTGAGGCAGCGGCGGCAGGGTGGGATCGGGCCCCGCCTCCTCACTCGCCGGGTCCTCGATCACCGCACCGGAGAACGCATCGACCACCACGGTGTCCTTGAGGTACCGCGTGAGGGCCGCCGTTACCGTCGCCGCATCGACGATGGTCACCTCCGCGGTGACAGTGCAGGCCCACGTCTCGCGGTTCCTGCCGGGACGGGGCCGCGCAGGCGAGGGTTGCGGGGTGGGCTCAGGCGCGGACTCGGGTAGGTCGAACAGCCCGGGCTCGTCGGTGTCCATGGCAGGTGAGACTACTTCTCCAAACGGGGGCGTCCCAGCGCGCCGCTCGCATCTCGTATCGTCGGTGAGGTGACGCCCTCGACAGATCGCCCCTACGGACCAGGCGACCTCACCGCAGACGAGTTGAAGCACGCGGTTCTCGACGCATTGGCGAGCGCGGGAGTCCCGCAGACCGAGTTGATGGCCTCGCTGGCGGCCGGGGCTGACTATCAGTCCCCGTGGGACCGCCCGGCCGTCAACCGGCGGCACCCGAGGCGCGAGTCGCCGGTGACGTATCGCGTCAAGGTCGAGCTGCTGGACTCGTCCCCGCCCATCTGGCGACGCCTGGACCTGCGTAGCGACCTGGAGTTGCCGCGCCTTCACCTGATCCTGCAGGAAGCCATGGGCTGGACGAACAGTCACCTGCACGAGTTCGTCCACGCATCCTCGCGCCGGGACCGCGACGCCGAGCACTTCGCCTCCATGGACTACCCCGACGCCGGGGAGATGGGCGAACTCGACGAGGCTGACGTACGGCTCGACGAGCTGGCGCACAGCGTGGGCGATAGGTTCCTGTACCTGTACGACTTCGGTGACAGTTGGTGGCATCGCGTCACCGTGGAGAAGGTCCTGGAGCCCGACGACGACGACGACGAGATCCCGGATGCGACGGTGGTGGCAGGTCGCCGGGCATGCCCTCCGGAGGACTGCGGGGGGATCTGGTCATATAACGAGTGGATCGCCGGCGGCGAAGAGTTCGACTCGGATGGCTGGGGCCCGGAGGTACTCGAGTTCTGGGCCGGCTGGGACGCGGAAGAATTCGACCTCGAGGACGTTCAGCGGCGAGTGGTCGGAATCGCCGACACGCCAGCCACTCTCAGGGAAGTCCAGCGGGACGAGGCCGCGAAGCTGCAGATCCTGCTCGAACGGGTCGGCGACGGGGTCAAGCTCACCGCGGCCGGGTACCTGCCGCCGACGATGGTCGAGCAACTCATGGCCGACACCGGCTGGGACCGCACGTGGATCGGGAAGAACAATCGCGAAGACCTGACGTTCCCGATCTGGCAGCTGAGGGACTGGGCCCGCGCGCTGGGGCTGGTGCGTAAGTACAAGGGCGAGCTCCGGCCGACCCGCCGCGGTACCGCGTTGAAGAACGACCACCAGGCCCTCACCGAGCTGATCGCTCGCAGCTTGCCGCACGATCGGCTCTACGGCACCCCGCTCGACTGGTTCTGACCCGGCCGGTTCCGCGCGGCCGGGTTTATGCGGGCCGGGGGCGGGTGGCGGACCTCGTCGTCGTCGCCCCAGTTCGGTTCACTCAACCGAACCAGGCCAGAACCCGTCGACACTGGGCCTCGACCTCGGCCATAAGCGTGTCTGCCAACCGGTGTTCGTCGTCAGTGCGCGGGGGGTGCAGCTCGATGGCGGATCGGAGTGCCCCGGGCAGCTCATCGGCGTCGAGGTAGATCTGGGCGGTGAGCACGCTCGGATCGAGGTCGTTGGTCTCCGCAAAGGTGATCCAGTGGCGGAGGGTGATCTCGTCGTAGGCGTACCGACTCCCGATCTTCATGGCGAGTCTGCGCTGACTCCGTTGTGGTGAGTACGGGTAGATCGACGCGATGTCATAGAGCGGTGCGAGCCGGGGTGGGGAATCATCGGCGTGAAGAATCGCGTAATTCTTGGCATGGGCGTCGGTGGCGCCGAGCAGAAAGTTGATCGCAAGCGCTCGAACGAAAAGCCAGACGTCTTCCTCGAGGCGGAGCGCCCGCAAGAAGGAGATGACATCTCCGGGGGATGGGCCTCCATCGGCCTGGTACCTGCGCGACGGATGAACTGCGAGAGCTTGGCAGAGGTCCTCCTGATGGACACGGGTCACGGTTCCATCAACGGCGACATGGCGGTCCCACCGTCGGCTGATCACAGCGGGAGTGCCAGCGAAATCGACATAGTTCGTGGCGGCCGTCGGCAAACCGATTGTTCGGACGGCTTGCAGACACAGGACTTCGTTGTACGCCTGGCAGGGGAGATCGGTAACACCAGGCTTGATGATGTGCGTAGTGGGGATCGCGCCGGTCGCCTGATACCACTGGTCTGCTCGTCGGTGGAGAGCGACCTTCTCCTGAGCTCCTGCGAGCGACCAATGCTCGCCGCGGGCCTGCCAGGATGCCTGTCTGCTCGAGATCAGCTCGCGAAGTCTCCTGCTGATGTCGGCGTCAGACATCGGTACGAGGACCCCTTCGTCGAGTTCATCCATCGCATCGGGGCGGAGAAACTGAACAGCGCCGGCGCAATCGCGACCGACAGCGGTGAGGAGGGAAAACGTGTTGCCTGCGACGGCCCCGTGATGGCGGGCGATCTGGACCCGCGCGGCCTGGTTGTCGGGCAACAGTCCGTCGAGGAAGGGTTCGACCCGATCGGGGCCCCAGGCCTGACGGCGTCTGGGCATGGAGAGCGAGAGATTCCGTTCGGGGCCGTCGAGGTCGTAGGAGAACGAGTGCTTGCCATGACGGCCCTCCGTCAACGTCCCCAGTCTCTGTCCAGACAGTAGGACCGCGAGTTCCTTGTCAGGCATCGGAAGACCGCTGAGTGATGTCATCTGCGACGTCGCGTGCACGGTGGGCCGCCCGGATGGCGCGTGCAGCGGCAAGCGCTACTTCGCCAGGGGGGGCCACTTTTGCGGAAGTCAGGACTTCATAATCGTCCGCCGGTGTGTCGACTGCTTCGGGTGCCTCCATCGCCTCGACTGCATCGACCGCCTCGGGCAGGTGCCGCGGGTGGCGGGCCGACTCGGCGGGGGGCGTGTCCGAGTCCGGTACGGGATACGCCAGCCGGATCGTGACGTCCAGAACGTCCATCATCGCGAGCACCTTGCTCAGTGACGCATTGGGAGCGCGCCCGCTCTCGAAGAGGCTCACCCAGGAGCGTGTGAGATGGGCTGCCGCTGCGAGGTCGGCCTGGCTCATACCGGCGGCGAGACGGGCGTCCCTGACCGACGTAGCGATGTCGGTCACAGTCCGGGCCCTAGCGGCGAACGTTGCCATGACGCTCCTGAGGTTCGTTGTATCGATCGCAGCCTAGGTGTTCGGTTTACCGAGCACAAGGTAGTGTGTGCGCTATTTCGAACTTTGCGGTCGTCAAGCACCCTGTCCGGGTATCGGGGAGAGCCTTGTCGTCGTCGCTTTCAGGCGCGCAACCACAGGCCGAACTGTGTGCGTTACGACAGCGTGCGGCCGGTGAGTCACTTAGACGATGACGTCGTTCGTCGCCTCGCGGATGGGGCTCTCGCCGGTGGAGCCGTCGCCCCGCCGCGGAAGATTCACCCAGATGCGCAGCGGCGGCCCG
>NZ_JAALED010000255.1:0-2639 GCF_014145155.1 Dietzia sp. B19
CCGAGTAGATCTGCGCGGAACGCTCTTTTCGATGGCGGGGCGGGGCGGGGAGGAGCAGGGGCGGGCAGGGGTGTGGTCAGAGCCCGGGGGGCGTGTAGGCGGCGGTGTGCTCGGCCGCGCCGCTCGCGGTCATGAGGTCGGTGATCCGGCGGATGTCGGCCGGGCCGGGCAGTCCCCACCCGGGTCGGTATCCGTAGATCTCCGCGAGCGTCGTCGAGTCCCGGGTGCCGTTGGCCAGCTCCACGTCCTCGGGCCCGATCAGTGACGGGTGGGGCACGCCGACGGCGCCGGAGATCTTGACGAGATCGCGTCGCAGCGACCGGATGTAGGCCGCGCACCGCACGGCCTTGTTCGTGGGGTCCACTCCTCGGACCAGCCACGGGTTCTGGGTGGCCACCCCGGTGGGGCAGCGGTCGGTGTGGCACTTCTGGGCCTGGATGCAGCCGATGGAGAGCATGGCCTCGCGGCCGACGGCGATCATGTCCACACCGAGCGCGAACGCGACCGCCGCGTTCTCGGGGATGCCCAGCTTGCCGGAGCCCACGAACACCACGTCGTCGGTGAGTCCGGCCTCGGCGAAGACCCGGTAGACGCGGGAGAATCCCAACCGGAACGGCAGTGACACCGCGTCGGTGAAGACGAGCGGGGCGGCGCCGGTGCCACCCTCGCCACCGTCGATGGTGATGAAGTCGACGCCGCGCTGCCGCGGGATCATCGCGGCGGCCAGCTGCTCCCAGAAGTCCAGCTCGCCGACCGCGGATTTGATGCCCACCGGCAGGCCGGTGCGCTCGGCGATCTCCTCCACCAGGTCGAGCATGGAGTCCACGTCGTGGAAGGCGGTGTGCCGGGACGGGCTCGCACACTCGCGGTCGGTGGGGATGCCGCGGATCCGCCCGATCTCCGCCGTGACCTTGGCCGCGGGCAGCAGGCCGCCCAGTCCGGGTTTGGCGCCCTGGCTGAGCTTGATCTCGATCGCCCGGATCGGGTGCTTCTCGGTGAGGGCCACCAGAGCGTCGATGTCGAATCGGCCTTCGGCGTCGCGGACCCCGAAGTAGGCGGTGCCGATCTGGAAGACCAGGTCACCGCCCTTCTGGTGGTACGGGCTCAGCCCGCCCTCGCCCGTGTTGTGCAGAGCGCCCGCGAGGGCGGCGCCGCGGTTGAGGGCCTCGACAGCAGGGGCCGACAGCGCGCCGTAGCTCATCCCGGAGATCGACACCAGGGACTCGGGGCGGAACGCGCGGGCCCGGCCGCGGGCGGCGCCGAGGACCTTGGCCGGTGGGAGTTGGAGCTGCTCGGCGGAGTGCGCGTGGGCCGACACCGTCACCCCGGCGAACGTGCGCGGCTTGACGATCGGGTAACCCTCGAGGAACTCGATGTTGTTGTCCGTGCCGAACCCGAACGTTGTGGCCCGTCCCTCCGCCGACTCCTGGATCCAGGCACGTTGGTCCCGGGTGAACGGCCGCTCCTCGTTGTTGCCCGCCACGATGTACTGGCGCAGTTCGGGACCGATGGAGCTCAGGGCCATCCGCGCGTGCCCCAGGACGGGGAAGGTCCGCAGGATCGGGTACCTGGTCTGTCTCAGGTCCGAGGCCGCGACGGCGGCCAGGGCGGCGACGGGGGCGCCGAGGAGCCACTTGCGCATGTCGACCTCCGGGGTCTGTCGGTGTCCCCATCATGGACCACCCGTCGCCCGGCGTGCCCGGGACCGCCGCGCGGTGGGAGTACGTCTACAGTGGCCGGACCGTCGCGGGATACCGGAAGGGCGCGACGCGCCCGCCCGGACCGGACACGCGAGAGGACCACATAGATGACCGACCCAGTGCAGGATGACGTCCCGCAACCGCTTCCCCCTCCACCCTCGGCCGGATCGGGCTACTCCACCTCCCGCACGGTGCGAACGGGCGAGGTCGATCCCCTGCGCCGGCTGCGGTTGGACAGCATCGCCCGGTACCTCCAGGACGTGGCGGGCGACGATCTCGAGGCCACCGGTCACGCGCGGACCGACCCGTACTGGATCGTCCGGCGGACCGTGATCGACGTGATCGAGCCGATCTCCTGGCCGGCCACCGTCCACCTCCAGCGCTGGTGCTCCGGATTGTCCACCCGGTGGGCGAACATGCGGGTGCGACTGACGGCGGAGCACCGGGACGGCCCCGACGACGACGGGCCGCGACCCGACGGACTGGTGGAGACCGAGGCGTTCTGGATCAACGTCAACGCCCACGGCGTGCCCGCCCGCATCAGCGACGAGGGCTTCGCCACCCTCTCGGCGACCACGGAGACCCACCGCCTGCGGTGGGCCGCCATGACCACGCCCCCGCCCGTCGGGTCCACCGGACAAGATCTACCGGAGGACCGGCCCCACATCCTCCGCAGCACGGATTTCGACCTGCTCCAGCACGTCAACAACGCCGCCTACCTCGACGCCGTCGAGGACGAGCTCATGGATCACCAGGACCTGCTGAGGCAGCGCCACCGCGTCGTGATCGAGTACTCGCACCCCGTGGTCCCGGGGTCGTCGATGACGATCCGGCGTCGGCGGACCGGACATCGGTTGCAGATGTGGATGACGGCGGACGACCGCGTCGCGGCGACGGTGACCGTCACGGGTCAGCCGGACGTCCGGCAGGAGAGCTAGG
>NZ_JAALED010000256.1:0-3466 GCF_014145155.1 Dietzia sp. B19
GGGCGGACGGGTGCGGGCCAAGTACGGATGGACCGACGTGTCACGGTTCGCCGCCCTGGGCGTCCCGGCCGTCAATCTGGGTCCGGGCGACCCCGGCCTGGCGCACACACGGGACGAGCACTGCCCGGCCACCCAGATCACCGAGGTGGCCGAGGTGCTCCGCGCCTACCTCACCACCTCCGGCTGACCCCGACCCGACACGACCCGCGCCCGACACGGCCCGGACCTGATACGACCCCGGACCCCGCGAGCCCGGACATCACGAGCCCGGACCCCACCCCAGTAGGAGACCACCCCTGATGGCACCGAACGATTCAGTACACCTGCGCGGCCCGCTCCTCCTGCGACGGGACAAGGGCGGCGATCGCACGACCACCGACCAACGGCTGTTGGACACCAACCAGGACACCGACTGGTTGCACACCGACCCGTGGCGGGTCCTGCGCATCCAGAGCGAGTTCGTCAACGGGTTCGGCGCGCTCGCGGAGCTGCCCGACGCGGTGAGCGTATTCGGGTCCGCGCGGACCCGCCCGGGTGATCCCGCCTACGAACAGGCGGTGGAGCTGGGGCGGGCGCTCGCGGAGGCGGGTTACGCGGTGGTCACGGGCGGCGGACCGGGTCAGATGGAGGCGGCCAACAAGGGCGCGTGGGAGGCGGACGGTGAGTCCGTGGGCCTGGGGATCGAGCTGCCCATGGAACAGGGGATCAACCGCTGGGTGGACCTGGGGCTGCACTTCCGCTACTTCTTCGTCCGCAAGACGATGTTCGTCAAATACACGCAGGCGTTCGTCTGTACCCCGGGCGGCTTCGGCACCCTGGACGAGTTCTTCGAGGCCATCACCCTGGTC
This sequence comes from Dietzia sp. B19, assembly GCF_014145155.1. Taxonomy (NCBI): domain Bacteria; kingdom Bacillati; phylum Actinomycetota; class Actinomycetes; order Mycobacteriales; family Dietziaceae; genus Dietzia; species Dietzia sp. B19. The sequence goes on from NZ_JAALED010000256.1 coordinate 849, forward strand.
CAGACCGACAAGATCACCCGGTTCCCGATCGTCCTGCTGGGAGTGGATTTCTGGACCCCACTGGTGGACTGGATCCGGGGAACCCTGGTCGAGCAGGGGATGATCTCGGCGTCCGACCTCGACCTGTTCCTGGTCACCGACTCCGTGGCCGAGACGGTGGAGTACATCCGCGAGGCGCACCACCGGGCCGCGCTGACCGCCGAACAGCGTGAAGACCTGTACGGCGAGGAACACCGGGGGGTCGAGCGTTGATGGCACCGGTTCCCGGCCGTCGGGTCTGCATCTACTGCGCCTCCTCGACCCACGACCCCGGGCTGCTGCAGATCGCCACCGAGGTCGGCAACGGGATCGCCCGTCGTGGATGGTCTCTGGTCTCCGGTGGCGGCAACGTGTCCATGATGGGCGCGGTCGCCGAGGCGGCGCGGGACGGCGGAGCCCGGACCGTCGGCGTCATCCCCGAGGGGCTGCGGGTGCGTGAGGTGGCCGACACCGCTGCGGACGAGCTGGTGGTGGTCACCACGATGAGGGAACGCAAACGCGAGATGGAGGAGCGCTCGGACGCGTTCCTCACCCTGCCCGGGGGGATCGGCACGATGGAGGAGATGTTCGAGGTGTGGACGTCCGCCTCGCTCGGGTTCCATCACAAGCCGGTCGTGCTCTACGACCCGATCGGCTTCTACCGACCGCTGTTGGACTGGGTCGGCGGGCTCGTCGAGTCCGGGCTGGTCAAGCCGCAGGCGTTCGACAGCCTCGTGGTGTGTGACGACCTGGAGGCGGCGCTCGACGCCTGCGGAGGCCGGCGGTGACGCCACCGGGCGCGACGCCGCCTCCCACGCTCTGCGGGCGCCCCGTCCCGGTGGACCGACCTCTGGTGATGGCGATCGTCAACCGCACGCCGGACTCCTTCTACGACCGTGGAGCGTGCTTCACCGACGTGGCGGCGATGCACCGGGTCGACCGGTGCGTGGAGGACGGCGCGGACATCCTCGACATCGGTGGGGTCAAGGCCGGTCCCGGCGAGCTGGTGGACGCCCGGGAGGAGCTCCGGCGGGTGGTGCCCTTCATCGAGGCGGTCCGGGACAGACACCCGGGCGTGGTCATCTCCGTGGACACCTGGCGCGGCTCGGTCGCCCGCAGCGCCCTGTCCGCCGGCGCCGATCTGGTCAACGACACCTGGGCGGGGCACGATCCCGAGGTGCTGACCGCCGCCGGCGAGGCGGGGGCGGGGTTCGTGTGCTCCCACACCGGGGGTGCGGTCCCGCGCACCCGGCCCTTCCGGGTGGGATACCCCGACGTCGTCCTCGACGTGGTCTCGGAACTGTCCGCTGCCGCCGAACGGGCCCTCGCCGCCGGGGTCCCCGAGGACGGGATACTGGTCGACCCCACCCACGACTTCGGCAAGAACACCTTCCACGGTCTCGAGCTCCTGCGGCGGATGGACGAGATCGTGGCCCTCGGTCATCCCGTCCTGATGGCGCTGAGCAACAAGGACTTCATCGGCGAGACCCTGGACGCGGGAATCGACGACCGCGCCGAGGGCACCCTGGCGGCGACCTCCGTCGCGGCGATGATGGGCGCCCGCGTGTTCCGCACCCACGACGTGCGTGCGACGCGCCGCTCGGTGGAGATGGTGGCCTCCATCTTGGGAACCCGCCCACCTGCGCGAACGGTCCGCGGGCTCGCCTGACTCGGGCGGGTCCACCGCCGCGAGGCGTGTGCCAGACTGGAGGCCCGGCCCGGACCAGAGAGAGGCTCCCGCGCATGCTCACCATCGTCATCTATGTGGTGGTCACCCTGATCGTGGCGGCGGCGCTCTACGCCCTGTCGATCGTGGTCTTCGGCCGTTCGGAACCGCTGCCGGCGGTGGCGCGGGGACACACGGTCACGATGCTGCCCGAAGGGCCGCTCACCGGCGACGATCTGCGATCGGTCCGATTCGGGATGTCCGCGCGGGGGTACACGATGTCGGAGGTCGACTGGGCGCTCGAGGAGGCGGCGACGGAGATCGACAGGCTCCGCGCGCGACTCGCCGGGGAGGGAAACGTCGGGGAGTCCTCCGACGGGGCGGACCCAGAACGCGCTCCCGCGTCCGGGCACGGTGTGACGCGCTAGAATCGGCAACATCCACTCAGCGATACCGCACGTGGGCCCGGCCGTCCTCACAGGACGCGGCCCACTGCCAAGGACGAAGGGAATCGACCCGATGGCGGCTATGAAGCCCAGGACCGGTGACGGACCGATGGAAGCGGCCAAGGAGGGCCGCGGGATCGTCATGCGCGTCCCTCTCGAGGGTGGCGGACGCCTCGTCGTGGAGTTGACCCCCGACGAGGCGAAGTCGCTCGGCGCGGAGTTGACCCAGGCCATCTCCTGATCGTCCCCTGCGCTGGCGAATCGACGCACCCGGCCCACGCGGCGGGTGCGTCGATTCGGTTCCACGGAAGGTTCTCCCGATGTCCGAGGTCCCCTCGCGTCCACTCCCCACCGTTCGCGTAGCTCGCGGATCGGACCCCGCCACCGGATGGTCGCTGGTCACCCGGGCCCCGGAGGAGGGCCGACCCCTCCGCGGCCGCGCCGTGGAGGCGCGGACGAGCGCGGTCGACGGCCGGCCGGTGGTGGAG
>NZ_JAALED010000257.1:0-2751 GCF_014145155.1 Dietzia sp. B19
TCGAACCGCCCATGGCGGCCAGCAGGTCCTCGGCGCCCCACATCATGCCGGCGCAGCCCGGTGCGGCGGCGATCTCCGCGGCGCGGATCACGCCGAGGGGCGTCTCCACCAGCGCCAGGACTGCTGCGCCGGTGGCAGCGTGGACGTCGGCGACCTGTGCGGCCGACTCGGTCTTGGCGAGCATGACGCAACGGTAGCCGGTCCTGGCGAGGGCCTCGAGGTCCGCGGCGTGATCATCGGTGTCGATCGGGTTGACCCGGACGATTGTGCGCTCCGGATCGAGATCGGAGGCCACGAGAGCCTCCCGTGCGGCCGGTCGGGCGTCCGGTGCGACCGCGTCCTCCAGATCCACGATCACCACGTCCGCGCGCTCCGCCGCCTTGCCGTACCGCTCGGGCCGGTCGGCCGGGCAGAACAGCAATGCCGGGCCGGGGGGTATCCAGGACGGGGTCATGCCGACCCCTCCGCCGGCTGCTCGGCCGGACGCTTACGGACCAGCGTCTTGCGGACGGCCCTGGCCACCACGTCACCGTGCTGGTTGCGGCCGATGTGCTCGAGCGTCACGATGCCCTCGCCCGGACGCGACTTCGACTCGCGCTTGTCGGTGCACACGGTCTCCGCGTACAGCGTGTCGCCGTGCAGCACGGGCTTGGGGAAGGTGACCTCGGAGAACCCGAGGTTGGCCACGATCGTGCCCTGGGTGAGCTGCGCGACCGACAGCCCGACCAGCGTGGACAGCGTGTGCATGGAGTTCATGAGCCGCTCGCCGCCGAAACCGGGCTGCTCGGCAGACCATGCGGCGTCCAGGTGCAGGGCCTGGGTGTTCATGGTGAGCGTGGTGAACAGGACGTTGTCCGTCTCGGTCATCGTGCGGCCGGGACGGTGGAGGTACGCCGTCCCGACCTCGTACTCCTCGAACCACAGTCCGCGCTGGACGATCTCCTTGCGCTGCTCGGCCATCGTCACAGACTGATCACTCATAACCCGAGACCCCGCGCGATCAGCATGAGCTGCACCTCGGTGGTGCCCTCGCCGATCTCCAGGATCTTGGAGTCCCGGTAGTGCCGGGCCACCAGGTACTCGTTCATGAACCCGTAGCCGCCGTGGATCTGGGTGGCGTCCCGGGCGTTGTCCATCGCGGCCTCGGAGGAGACCATCTTGGCGATGGCGGCCTCCTTCTTGAAGGGCTTGCCGGCCAGCATGAGACGAGCGGCCTCGTAGTAGGCGCAGCGCGCGGTGTGGGCGCGGGCCTCCATGCGGGCGATCTTGAAGGAGATCGCCTGGAACGAGCCGATCTTCTGGCCCATGGACTCGCGTTCCCGCGCGTACTTCACCGACTCGTCGACGCAGCCCTGAGCGGCGCCGGTGGCCACCGCGGCGATCGCGATGCGACCCTCGTCGAGGATCGACAGGAAGTTCGCGTACCCGCGCCCCTCCTCGCCCAGGATGTTCTCCGCCGGGACGCGCACGTCGGAGAAAGTGAGCGGGTGGGTGTCGGAGGAGTTCCAGCCGACCTTGTCGTACGCCGGCTCGACCGTGAAGCCGGGCGTGCCCGACGGGACGATGATGGTCGAGATGGCCTTCTTGCCGTTATCCCGGACGCCGGTCACCGCGGTGACGTTGACCAGCGAGGTGATGTCGGTCCCCGAGTTGGTGATGAACTGCTTGTTGCCGTTGACCACCCACTCGTCGCCGTCCCGCTTCGCGGTGGTCTTGGTGGCGCCGGCGTCCGATCCCGCGCCGGGCTCGGTGAGTCCGAAGCCCGCGAGCTTCGTGCCCGCGGCGAGGTCGGGCAGCCAGGTGTTCTTCTGCTCGTCGGTGCCGAAGTGGTAGATGGGCATCGCGCCCAGGCCCACGCCGGCCTCGAGCGTCATGGCGGTCGACTGGTCGACACGACCCAGCTCCTCGAGCGCCAGGGAGAGGGCGAAGTAGTCGCCGCCCATGCCGCCGAACTCCTCGGGGAAGGGCAGGCCGAACAGGCCCATCTCGCCCATCTTGGCCACGATCTCGTACGGGAACGTGTGGTTGCGGTCGTGCTCGGCCGAGGCGGGGGCCACCACCTTGTCGGCGAACTCGGCGACAGTGACCTTGAGGTCCTGGTAGTGCTCTTCCAACTCAGGCATCGGTTTCTCCTTGGGATTCCTCGGTGGAGGGGTGGGGCTCGACGGCGCTTGATTCAACCGTGCTTGGTTCGACCGTCGCGAGCAGGTGGTCGGCGGGCACCTGCTCGCCGGTGGAGACGTTCAGCCGGACCACTCCGTCGATCGGCGCCGACAGGGCGTGCTCCATCTTCATGGCCTCGACGGCCAGGACGTTCTGGCCCGCGGTCACCTCGTCACCGTCGGCGACGAAGCACGCGATGACCGACCCGGGCATGGGGCTGAGGATCTGACCGTCCGACATGCCGGCGTCGTGGATCCGGGAGTCGATCAGCGGGAGCATGCGCAGGTCCCAGGTGCCTCCGTCGCCGGCGACCCAGAAGGTGTCCGCCGCCCTGGGGTCGGCCGAGCGGACGACGGTCCAGCGCTGTTGCGTGCCGTCGACGGTCAGTCGCAGCGACCCGCCGTCCCGGGCGACCCTGGCCTGGTGCCGGGAGGAGACCTCGGGCTCGGCAGTGGAGCCGATCGTGGCGTCGGTGATGGTCACCTCGGCGTCGTCGGGGGTCCCCTTGAGGCCGACGGTGACCGCGTCCGACCCCGGGCCGGAGTCCAGCCGGGTCCACACCTCGGCGCGACCTCCGACCCGCCAGCC
>NZ_JAALED010000258.1:0-13050 GCF_014145155.1 Dietzia sp. B19
CCGCCCGCGTCCAGCGTGCGCTCGAAATCCTGGCCGAGGACGTCCCGGACCACCTGTTGGCCGCGGGTGAGCTGCGCGTCCAACACCGTCAGTCCTCGCTCGAGGAACTGGGCCAGCTCGCCGACCCACCCATGACCAAGGACGCGGTGGCCGGCCGGATTCGCCGAATGCTGTCCATGGCCGACCGCAAAGCAGCCGATCTGGGTATCCCGGACACCGAGTCCGTCGTGACCGAGGACATGCTCGACGAAGACTGATCCGTGGTCTGCGGACCCTGCACAGCCCCCACATGGGGCGGGTAGTCTGGGTCACGTCCCCGGGCACCACCCAGCCCTCAGGGGTATTTTTCTCGCACCACCTATAAGGAGACATCACGTGACCGTGCGCGTAGGCATCAACGGATTCGGACGTATCGGCCGCAACTTCTACCGCGCGGTGGAGGCACTGAAGGCCGAGGGCAAGACGGATATCGAGATCGTGGCCGTCAACGACCTCACCACGAACGACATGCTCGCTCACCTGCTCAAGTACGACTCGATCCTCGGCCGCCTGGGCAAGGACGTCACGTTCGACGACTCGTCGATCACCGTCGGTGGGACCAAGATCGGCGCCCTCGCGGTCAAGGAGGGCCCCGCGTCCGTGCCGTGGGGTGACTACGGTGTCGACGTCGTCGTCGAGTCCACCGGCATCTTCACCGACGCCGTGAAGGCCAAGGGCCACCTCGAGGGTGGCGCCAAGAAGGTCATCATCTCGGCGCCGGCCAAGAACGAGGACATCACCATCGTCATGGGCGTCAACGACCACGAGTACGACGGCTCGCAGACGATCATCTCCAACGCCTCCTGCACCACCAACTGCCTCGCGCCGGTCGCCAAGATCCTCTCCGACGAGTTCGGGATCATCAAGGGCCTCATGACCACGATCCACGCCTACACCCAGGATCAGAACCTGCAGGACGCCCCCCACAGCGACATGCGTCGCGCCCGCGCCGCCGGCATCAACATGGTGCCCACCTCCACCGGTGCCGCCAAGGCGGTCGCTTTGGTCCTGCCCGAGCTCAAGGGCAAGTTCGACGGTTACGCCGTGCGCGTCCCGCTGCCCACCGGTTCGCTCACCGACCTCACGGTCGAGCTCGAGAAGAAGGCCTCCGTCGACGAGGTCAACGCCGCGATCAAGGCCGCGGCCGAGGGCCCCATGAAGGGCATCCTGAAGTACACCGAGGACCCCATCGTCTCCTCCGACATCGTCGGCGACCCGCACTCCTCGATCTTCGACGCGCCGCTGACCAAGGCCATCGACGGCCAGATCAAGATCGCGTCCTGGTACGACAACGAGTGGGGCTACTCCAACCGCCTCGCCGACATCATCGGCCTGGTCGGCAAGTCGCTGTAAGAGCCCTCGGGCCTGACGACCCCGCATCACACCGGGCCCGGTCCGGGAACGCCCAGAGCGTCCCGGCCGGGCCCGAGGTACATCACCCGCACCACCGATGTCGACCCACACCACCCGCACCACACCACCACCGTCCTCCCGACAGGAGCCCCACCCCATGGCAGTGAGCACTCTCCAGGACCTGCTCGACGCCGGCGTCGAAGGTCGCAAGATCCTCGTCCGCTGCGACCTCAACGTCCCGCTCGACGGATCGACCATCACCGACTCCGGCCGGATCACGGCCTCACTGCCCACCCTCAACTCCCTCCTCGACGCCGGCGCCGCACTGGTGATCACAGCGCACCTGGGCCGGCCGAAGGGTGCGGCCGATCCCGCGTTCTCGTTGGCCCCCGTCGCGGAGAAGCTGGGAGACGAGCTGGGCCGTTACGTGCAGCTGGCGGGCGACGTGGTGGGGCCGGATGCCCGTGAGCGCGCCAACGGGCTGACCGACGGCGACGTGCTGTTGGTCGAGAACATCCGCTTCGACCCCCGTGAGACCAGCAAGGACCCCGCCGAGCGTGCTGCTCTGGCCGCCGAGCTGGCGAGCCTCGTGGGGGAGGACGGCGCCTTCGTGTCCAACGGGTTCGGGGTGGTCCACCGCGCCCAGGCGTCGGTCTACGACATCGCCGAGGTGCTCCCCGCCTACGCCGGTGACCTGGTCCAGAGTGAGGTCGAGGTCCTCGCCGGTCTGACCGGGGACGCCGAGCGCCCCTACGCCGTGGTGCTCGGCGGCTCCAAGGTCTCGGACAAGCTCGCCGTGATCGAGGCCCTCGCCCCCAAGGTCGACACCCTGGTCATCGGCGGCGGTATGTGCTTCACCTTCCTCGCCGCACAGGGCCACGGCGTCGGGTCCTCGCTCCTGCAGGAGGAGATGATCGGCACCTGCAAGGACCTGCTCGACAAGTTCGGCGACGTGATCACCCTGCCGGTCGACGTCGTGGCGGCCGACGGGTTCGCCGCCGACGCGGCGCACACCACGGTGCCGGCCGACGCGATTCCCGACGGCCGGATGGGGCTCGATATCGGTCCCGAGTCCGTGGCCCTGTTCACCGAGAAGCTGTCCGCCGCCAAGACGGTCTTCTGGAACGGCCCGATGGGCGTCTTCGAGTTCGAGGCGTTCTCGGCCGGTACCCGTGGCGTCGCCGAGGCGATCATCACGGCCACCCGCAACGGTGCGTTCTCGGTGGTGGGCGGCGGCGACTCCGCGGCAGCCGTCCGGACGCTCGGGCTCGGCGAGGAGAACTTCTCGCACATCTCGACCGGCGGCGGAGCGTCGCTCGAGTACCTCGAGGGCAAGGAACTCCCGGGGGTCACCGCCCTCGAACGCAGCAACAACTGATCCGCACGCGCCGACCCACAGGAGACGACATGGCACGCACCCCGCTCATCGCCGGAAACTGGAAGATGAACCTCAACCACCTCGAGGCGATCGCTCTCGTGCAGAAGGTGGCGTTCGCACTGCCCGAGAAGTACCTCGAGAAGGTGGAGGTGGCGTTCATCCCTCCGTACACCGACATCCGCGGTGTACAGATCGTGATCGAGGGGGACAAGCTCGGCTTCGCCTACGGAGCGCAGGACGTGTCGGTCCACGAGTCCGGTGCGTACACCGGTGAGATCTCGGCGGGGATGCTCGCCAAACTGGGGTGCACCTATGTCGTGGTCGGCCACTCCGAGCGTCGCGAATACCATTCGGAGACCGACGAGCTGGTCGCCGCCAAGGCCGCGGCGTGCCACAAGCACGGCCTCAGCCCGATCGTCTGCGTGGGGGAGAAGCTCGAGACCCGCGAGGCCGGCGACCACGTGGGGTTCGTCGTCGAGCAGCTCAAGGGATCCCTCGCGGGTCTGGACGAGGGACAACTGGCCTCCACCGTGATCGCCTACGAGCCCGTGTGGGCCATCGGCACGGGGAAGACCGCCTCGGCGGCGGATGCGCAGGAGGTCTGCGCCGCGATCCGCGCGGCCCTCACCGAGCTGGCCGGACCCGAGATCGCGGATCAGATGCGGGTCCTGTACGGCGGGAGCGTCAACTCCTCCACCATCGGCGAGCTGCTCGAGCAGCCCGACGTCGACGGTGGTCTCGTGGGCGGGTCCTCGCTCAAGCCCGACGAGTTCGCCCAGCTCTCGGCCATCGCCGCCGGCGGTCCACTGCCCTGAGTCGACAGGCCCGGCGTGGCCGCCCCGACACGGGCGGGCGCGCCGGGATTCGCCCTGGAGACCTCACCGGGTAGTCTGGACCAGTCGTCCTCCGACCACCCCGACCTGACGTAAGGCCCGATCCGCACATGAAGCTCGCCCTGGACATCTTCCTCGTCGCCACCAGCCTGCTGTTGATGCTGTTCATCCTGCTGCACCGCGGCAAGGGGGGCGGACTGTCCTCGCTGTTCGGCGGTGGCGTCCAGTCCAGCCTCTCCGGGTCCAGTGTCGTGGAGCGCAACCTCGACCGCGTGACCGTGGTCGTCGCGATCCTGTGGCTCATCGCCATCGTCGCCGTCGGACTCCTGGTCCGGTTCGGCTGACCGTCTGACCGCCTGACCGTCTGACCGGCTGACCGTCGCGCCGCCCGGCGCGTCGACACGGGGTGCGCACCTCCGCGAGGAGGGGCGCACCCCGTCGTCGTGGACACCCGGTTGTCGGTGGCCGAGAGACGGGTCCCCGGTGACCAGGGTGCCCGCGGATCAGTTCAGTGCGGACGCCGCGCCCACGTCGAGGTGGTAGGTCGTGGACTCGGTGCCCACCGCGCCGGCCACCGGCCAGTCCGACGGTGAGGCCCCGCCGATTCCCTCGGCGACCGCCTCCGCCTTGCCCTCACCTGCGGCCACCACCAGGATGTGCCGCGAGCGACGAACCGCCGGGAGGGTGAACGTCAGCCGCTCCGGAGGCGGCTTGGGGCAGTCGCGGACCCCCACGACCAACCGCTCCGTCTCGGCGACCGCCGGCGTGTGGGGGAAGATGGAGTCGATGTGGCCCTCCGGGCCCATCCCGAGGATGGTCACGTCGAAGATCGGATCGTCCCCGGCGGGGATCGTCAGTGACTCGAGGAAGCGCTCGGCGGCGGAGTCGACATCGCTGTCCTGCCCGGTTCTCGCGGGCCAGCGATGCACTGTCGGACGGTCCCCCAGGGAGTCGAGCAGTGCCTCGTCCAGCTGGCCGTCGTTGCGTTCCGGGTGATCGGCGGGAACGAAGCGTTCGTCGCCGAAGAAGATCGTGACCTTCTCCCATTCCACGGTCGAGTCGGCGAGCGCGGCGGCGGTCTTGACCCCCACCGAGCCCCCGGTCAGCGACAGACTCGCCCGTCCGGCGGCGGCGATCCGTTCGGTCAGATGCTCCACCGCGTCCCGGGCGGCCGCGGTGGCGAGCGCGTCGGGGTCGGCGTGGACGAGATGACGGATGTGGGACATCGGTCCTCCTGTGGTGTCGGGTCTCGGTCGTCCGGTACGTGGGCGGCCCCGCTCAGCGGACGGAGGCCGAGGTGTAGATCACGCGATCGTGGTTCGCGAGTGCGTCGGCGTACACACCGTCTGTGTCCATGCGGCGCAGCTCCTCGGCGAGGCAGTCCGCCACGCTCCGTTTCACCAACGTCACCCGTGTGGGGGAGTGACCGGTGATCCGCAGCTCCGCGGAGGTGGGGCTCACCTGCTCGATGACGATCGATCCGGAGGCACGCTCCAGGACGACCATCCTCGGCCCCACCGCGCGATGGACGTCGATCCCGAGACGGGAGGCGAGCCACCCACCGGCGAGGTCCACGGACGCGGCCCGTTCGGGGCCGCACACCGTGGCGCCGGTGATCGTCTCGAACGGCGGCCGGTCCAGCGTGGCCGCCAGCAGGGAACGCCAGTGCGTGACCCGGGCCCAGGCGAGATCGGTGTCACCCGGGGAGTATCCGGCCGCCCGCTTGGCCAGTGCGTCCGTGGGGTGGCCCTCGGCGTCGGAGTCCACGATCCGGCGACGCGCGAGTCGGCCCACCTTGTCCTCGGACAGCAGTGTCGGCGAATGCCTGGGCCACCACACCGCGAGAGGGGTGTCGGGGAGGAGCAGCGGGGTGACCAACGAGGCGGACTGCGACGCCATCGCCCCCGAGGTCCGCAGGACCACGACCTCGGCCGCCCCCGCATCGCCACCGACCCGGATCTGACCGTCGAGCCGGTCCGCCCTGGCACGGTTGCCGCGGATCACCACGATCACGCGGCACGGGTGCTCCCGGCTGGCCTCGTTGGCCGCCTCGATCGCGGATTCGCTGCCGCGGACGTGGTCGGTGAGGACGATCAGCGTCAGCACCCGGCCGATGGTGCTCAGGCCCGCGTCCTCGCGGATCTGCACGAGCTTCTTGGAGATCTCGCGGGTCGAGGTGTCGGGCAGGTCGATGATCACGGTCGCCTCCATGCGCGGCCACTGCGGGCCAGGATCTCGTCGGCACCACGCGGGCCCCACGTCCCGGCCTGGTACTGCTCCGGGGTGCCGCCGGCCGACCACTCGTCGAGGACGGGATCGAGCAACATCCAGCTCAACTCCACCTCGCGCGAGACGGGGAAGAGTGACGGCTCGCCGAGCAACACGTCCAGGATCAACCGCTCGTAGGCCTCGGGCGAGGACTCGGTGAACGCCTCGCCGTAGGCGAAGTCCATGTTGACGTCGCGGACCTCCATCGCGGTCCCGGGCACCTTGGACCCGAACCGCAGCGTGACGCCCTCGTCCGGCTGGACGCGGATCACCAGGGCGTTCTGACCCAGTTCCTGGGTCATGGTCGCGTCGAAGGGCAGGTGCGGCGCGCGTCGGAAGACCACCGCGATCTCGGTGACACGACGGCCCAGCCGTTTGCCGGTGCGCAGATAGAACGGGACCCCGGCCCAGCGTCGGTTGTGGACCTCGAGGGTGATCGCGGCGTAGGTCTCGGTGGTGGAGGACGGGTCGTACCCGTCCTCGTCCTTGAGCCCCACGACCTGCTCGGACCCCTGCCACCCACCGGAGTACTGACCCCGGGCCGCGGTCTCGGAGATCGGCAGCGCCAGTGAGGTGGACTCGAGGACCTTGGTCTTCTCCGCCCGCAGCGCGGCGGCCGAGAAGTCCGTGGGTTCCTCCATCGCCACCAGTGCCATGAGCTGGATGAGGTGGTTCTGGATGACGTCGCGCGCCGCCCCGATGCCGTCGTAGTAGCCGGCGCGGCCGCCCAGACCGATGTCCTCGGCCATGGTGATCTGCACGTGGTCGACGTGATTGGCGTTCCACACCGGCTCGAAGAGCTGGTTGGCGAAGCGCAGGGCGAGGATGTTCTGGACCGTCTCCTTGCCCAGGTAGTGGTCGATGCGGAACACCGAGTCCTCGGGGAAGACGGCACCCACCACGGCGTTGAGCTCGCGGGCACTCGCCAGATCGTGACCGAAGGGCTTCTCGATCACCACGCGGCGCCACGATCCGTCGACCGCCCTGGTGCATCCGGTCCGGTCGAGGTGCCGACAGACCGTGGGGAAGTCGTCCGGGGGGACGGACAGGTAGAACGCGTAGTTCCCGGCCGTGCCCCGGTCGACCTCCAGAGCCGTCAGCTGCTCCGCCAGGTGGTCGAAGCCCTCGTCGTCGTCGAAGGTCCCGGTGACGAACCGCAGTCCCGCCGCCAGTTGTTCCCAGACGTCCTCCCGGAACGGGGTACGGCACCGTTCCCGGGCGTGTTCACGGGCGAACTCGGCGAACTCGGAGTGGGTCCACCGGCGTCGACCGAAGCCGATGAGGGAGAAGCCCGGGGGGAGCAGACCCCGGTTCGCGAGGTCGTAGACGGCGGGGATGAGCTTCTTCTTGGACAGGTCGCCGGTGACGCCGAAGATGACGAGCCCGGACGGGCCGGCGATCCGTGGCAGCCGCCGGTCCCGCGGATCGCGGAGCGGGTTGGCCGACCCCTCCGGTCCGCCGACGGGGTCGCCGACGGCCGGGGAGGGCCGACTGTCCGGGTCGGTCACGACCCCGAGGGGATCTCGTCGATACGCGAGGTCACCGTGGCGATGAGGTCGTCCCACGCGCTGACGAACTTGCTCACGCCCTGCTGCTCGAGCAGCGTGAAGACCTCGTCGAGGTCGATCCCCTCCGCACGCAGCGCCTCGAGGGTCTCACGCGAGTCCCCACCGGTGCCCCGGACGGTGTCCCCCTCGAGGACGCCGTGGTCCGCGAACGCCTCCATGGTCGCGAACGGCATGGTGTTGACGGTGCCGTGGGTGACCAGGCCGCTCACGTACATGGTGTCGGGGTAGGCGGGGTCCTTGACGCCGGTGGACGCCCAGAGCAGCCGCTGGGGACGGGCACCCCGGGCGGCGAGGTCACCGAAACGACCGGAGGTGTCGTAGACCTCGTCGTAGACGTCCTGACACAGCCGCGCGTTGGCCAGCCCCGCCCTGCCACGCAGGTCGGAGTCCGCCGGCAGACGGGAGTCGATCTCGGTGTCGAGTCGGCTGACGAACACCGAGGCCACGGAATGGATGCGGGAGAGGTCGTGACCGGCCTCCGCAGCCCTCTCGAGTCCCGCCAGGTACGCCTCCGCGACCGCGCGGTACTGGTCGGCCGAGAAGATGAGGGTCACGTTGACATCGATCCCCCGGCCGATCACCTCCGTGATGGCGGGGAGCCCGGCGGACGTCGCCGGGATCTTGATCATGAGGTTGGGCCGGTCGACGACCGCGGAGAGCTCGACGGCCTGGGCCACCGTCCCCTCCGTGTCGTCCGCCAGCCGGGGATCGACCTCGAGTGAGACGCGTCCGTCGACGCCGTCGGTGGCCTCGAACACGTCGGCCAGGACCGCACAGGCGTCCCGTACGTCCGCGGTGGTGAGCGCGCGGACGACGGAATCGACGTCCCTGTCCGCACGGACGGCCTCGGCGAGCGCCGACTCGTAGGCCGACGAGTCGCCCAGAGCGGCCTGGAAGATCGCGGGGTTGGTGGTGACCCCCACGACCGAGTAGGTGGACATCCGCTCCTCGAGCTCACCGGAGGTGAGCAGCTGGCGGGACAGGTCGTCGAGCCAGACCGAGACACCGGCGGCGCTCAGTGCGGCGAGATTGGCGTTGGTCATGATGCCTCCCCGTTGACGGCCGCGAGGGATTCGCGGGCTGCGGCGACCACGGCGTCGCCGGTGATTCCGAACTCGGAGTACAGGGTCTGGTACGGGGCGGACGCACCGAAGTGCTCCAGTGACACCGCCCGACCCGCGTCGCCGAGGAAGCGATACCACGGCATCGCGATCCCGGCCTCGACACTCACCCGGGCTCGGACCGACCGGGGGAGGACCGACTCGCGGTACTCCGGATCCTGCTGGTCGAAGAACTCGACACACGGCATCGACACCACCCGGGTCGGCACGCCCTCGGCCTCGAGGACCTCTCGCGCCTCGACCGCCAGGTGGACCTCGGAACCGGTACCCATCAGGATCACCTCGGGGGATCCGGTCGACGCCTCGGCCAGCACGTAGCCACCACGCTCGACGCCCTCGCGCGCCGACTCGGCCGTGCCCTCCAGGACAGGGATGTCCTGACGGGTCAGACACAGCCCCTTGGGGCCGTCGAGGGCGATGAGCATCGCGCGCCACGCCGCCGCCGTCTCATTGGCGTCCGCCGGCCGCAGTACGGACAGGCCGGGGATGGCCCGCAGCGCCGCGAGCTGCTCGACCGGCTGGTGGGTGGGACCGTCCTCGCCGAGACCGATCGAGTCGTGGGTCCACACGTAGTAGGCGTTGCTGCCCTGGAGGGCCGCGAGCCGGACGGCCGGGCGCATGTACTCGCTGAAGATGAGGAAGGTCCCGCCGTAGGGCCGGGTGGGACCGTGCAGCGCGATCCCGTTGAGGATCGCTCCCATGGCGTGCTCGCGGACGCCGAAGTGCAGGTTGCGCCCGTACGGGGACGCCGTCCACATCCCGGTCGAGATCGACGGGGGGCCGAAGGAGTCGGCGCCCTCGATCTGGGTGTTGTTGGACCCCGCCAGGTCCGCCGACCCACCCCACAGCTCCGGGAGGGTCCCGGCGAGTGCCTGGATGGCCTTGGCGGAGGCCTTGCGGGTGGCGACACCCTTGGGGTCGGCCTCCCAACTCGGGAGCCCGGCGTCCCAGCCCTCGGGCAACTGGCCTGAGTAGAGGCGGTCGAAGAGGCTCTTCGCCTCGGGGTTGGCCTCGGCCCACGCGTGGAACATGTCGCTCCACTGCGCGTGGACGCGGGCGCCACGGTCGCGTGCCGCGCGGGTGTGGGCGATCACCTCGTCGTCCACGGTGAACGGCTCGGTGCCGCCCATGCCGAGCGCCTCCTTGACCGCGTCCACCTCGGCCTGCCCGAGCGCCGAACCGTGCGAGGCCCCCGTGTTCATCTTCGTCGGGGCGGGGTACGCGATCACCGTGCGCAGGACGATCATCGAGGGCTTGTCCGTGACGGCGCGCGCGTCGGCGATCGCCCCCTCGATGGCCTCGATGTCCTCACCCCCGTCGACCGTCTGGACGTGCCAGCCGTAGGCCTCGTAGCGGGCGGCCACGTCCTCGGTGAAGGCGATCTGGGTGTCGTCCTCGATCGAGATCTTGTTGTCGTCGTAGACCGCGATGAGGTTCCCGAGCTGCTGGGTCCCCGCGAGCGAGCAGGCCTCGGCGGTCACGCCCTCCTGCACGTCCCCGTCCGAGGCGACGACGTAGATGAAGTGGTCGAACGGGCTCTTCCCGGCGGGTGCCTCCGGATCGAACAGCCCCCGCTCGTACCGGGCGGCCATGGCCATACCCACCGCGGACGCCAGCCCCTGGCCGAGCGGCCCGGTGGTGATCTCCACCCCGTCGGTGTGGTTCCACTCGGGATGACCCGGGGTCTTGGATCCCCAGGTGCGCAGCGCCTTGAGATCCTCGAGCTCCAGCCCGAATCCGGCGAGGTAGAGCTGGACGTACTGGGTGAGGGAGGAGTGGCCGCAGGACAGGACGAAACGGTCACGCCCCACCCACTTCGGGTCCGACGGGTCATGTCGCATCACCCGCTGGTAGAGCGTGTAGGCCAGGGGCGCCAGGCTCATGGCGGTGCCCGGGTGACCGCTGCCGCAGTTCTGCACGGCCTCGGCGGCCAGGACACGAGCGGTGTCGACCGCCCGGGTGTCCAGTTCGGTCCAGTCGGACGGGTGGCGGGCGGTGGTGAGCTCGGTGATCTCCGACGCGCTGGTCACTTGTGGTTCTCCCGGGTCGAGGGTGCGGCGCGGATCCGCGCGTATGTCGTGGACCACCTTAGTGGTCACCCGCCCCCGGGGTCGGACCGTCCCCGCCCCCGCTCTTTCGCGGAGCGTGCAGGGGGGACGTAGTATCGGCCGGGTAGTGCGTTGACATCTGCTGCGAGGAGTTCCGGTGCACGATTCCACCCCGACCCGGAGTGGGGGGCCGTCCGTCTCCCCTCCAGAGTCCTCGGGGCGGCCGGCTCCGGCGAGCGGGCGCGCCCGCGTAGTCGACGTCGTCATGTCGTACATCGCCCTCACCAAGCCGCGCGTCATCGAGTTGCTCCTGGTGGCCGCCATCCCCGCGATGCTGCAGGCCGACCGCGGGCAGGTCCACCTCGGCCTGGTGCTGTTGACGCTGGTGGGTGGCTGGCTCGGCGCCGCCAGCGCCAACACCCTCAACATGGTCGTCGACGCTGACATCGACAAGGTCATGAAGCGGACCGAACGGCGCCCGCTGGCCCGCCACGCCGTGACCCCCCGGGCCGCGCTGGTCTTCGGCCTGGTGCTCGGCGCGGCCAGCATGCTGTGGCTGGGACTCCTGGCACAGAGCTGGCTCGCCGCCCTGTTCATCCTGCTGACGATCTGCTTCTACGTCTTCGTCTACACGATGATCCTCAAGCGCCGCACCGCCCAGAACGTGGTGTGGGGTGGCGCCGCCGGGTGTATGCCCGTGCTCGTCTCGTGGGCGGTCATCACCGACCACCTGCCCGAGGGTCAACCGAGCAACTGGTGGCAGGCGATCGTCCTGTTCCTCATCATCTTCTTCTGGACCCCGCCCCACACCTGGGCCCTGGCCATGCGGTACAAGGAGGACTACAAGGCCGCCGGGGTACCGATGTTGCCGGTGGTCATGTCGGCGGAGGGCGTCACCCGACGCATCACCCTCTACACCTGGGCCACGGTCCTGTGCACCTTCGTGCTCATCCCGGCGGCGGGATGGATCTACGCGGCGGGCGCGATCGGCTTCGGTGTGTGGTTCATCGTCATGGCCCACCGCCTCGAGGCCGGTGTGCGCCGAGGTGTCGAGGTCAAGCCCCTCAAGCTGTTCATCCTGTCGAACAACTACCTGGCCGCGGTGTTCGTGGCCCTGTCGATCGACGCCGTTCTCGGTCTCGAGACCCTGTCGGCGGCGTTCTCCCTGTTCTGATCGGTCACCTGGAGGGGTCGAGCGTGATCGACCCCGTGGTGCGCCGCGACTGCAACGCCCGGTGCGCCTGCGCCGCGTCGGTGAGTCCGAAGGTCGCCCCGACGTCGAGGACGAGCGACCCGTCGACCAGCCCCTCCATCACCTCGGCCGCACGGTCGCGGTACTCCTCGGTGGTCGCGATGAAGTCGCCGAGCTTGGGCCGGGTCAGGAACACCGATCCGGCCGCGTTGAGCCGCTGCGGGTCCACCGGCGGCACGGGGCCACTCGCCGCCCCGAACAGCACCAGCGTGCCGCGCCGCTCGAGCGAGGCCAGACTGGTGTCGAAGGTGTCCCGCCCGACTCCGTCGAACACCACCGCCACACCGCCACCGGACAGCTCGCGGATCCTCTCGGGCGTCGCCTCCGGATAGAGCAGGACGTGGTGCGCACCCAGGCCCCTGCAGATCTGCGCCTTCGACTCGGTCGAGGTGGTGGTGATGACCCGGTATCCACGGGCCACCGCCATCTGGATGAGGAGCTGCCCCACCCCTCCGGCGCCGGCGGTGATCAGTACCGCGTCCCCGCCGTGCGCACGATGGGTGTCGGTGATGAGGTAGTGCGCGGTGAGCCCCTGGAGGAGCATCGACGCCGCGACGCCGTCGGACACCTCGTCGGGGACGGCGACCAGGGCCTCCGACGGGGCGACCACGTACTGCGCGTAGGAACCGGGCACCTGGCACCATGCCACCCGGTCCCCGGTCACGAGGTCGGGCGTGCCCACCCCCAGCGCGTCGACGACCCCGGCGCCCTCGCTGCCGGGGACATACGGCAACGCGGTCTGATAGATGCCCTCCCGGAAGTAGGTGTCGATGTAGTTGACGCCGATGGAGGTGGTCCGGACGAGCACTTCCCCGGGACCAGGTGAGGGAGTCTCCAGCTCGACAGGCTCGAGGACGTCGGGGCCACCGTGTTCTGAGATCCGGACTGCACGCATGGGCCCAGTATCCGCCACAGCCCGCGCCCTCGCCGCCCGGATATCGCGCGGTCTGGTGGCGGCACCCCGGGAGCGGCGGGCAACCGGGGACACCGGAGGCGATAGGCTACCCCCATGAGCCTGCAGATCCTTTCCCAGTACGCCGGGGGACCGCGAGTCCGGGCGACCGGTCGGCCCGCCGTCACCACCAGCGGGTCCGGTGCCGTGTCGGAATCCGATCAGGCGCCCGCCGCCGTCGACGAGGTGGCCGGCGGAGGCGAGACCGCGGCACCGGTGGACGAGGCCGCCACCCCGG